>JAYVHC010000860.1:0-3708 GCA_043771575.1 Planctomycetia bacterium | reverse complement strand
TCGACCACTCGCTGCTCATGCCGACGATGACGGTCGATCAGTTGGAAGAAGGTTGTCGCTTGGCCGTGGCCTATGACGTGGCCAGTGTGTGCATCATGCCCTACTACTTGAAGCGCTGCGTGGAATTGCTGAGCGGCACGACCGTACAGCCGAGTACGACCATTGGATTTCCGCACGGTGGACACAGGACCAGTACAAAACTCTTCGAAGCCGGGCAGGCAATCGAAGATGGTTGCCAGGAGTTGGATATGGTAGTGAACATCAGCCAAGTTTTGAGCGGCAATTGGCAGTACGTATCCGACGAAATCCGTGGCATCGTCGATCTCGCTCACGCAGCCCAGCGCAAGGTCAAGGTGATTTTCGAAAACTGCTACTTGAGCGATGCGCAGAAAATTCGACTCTGCCAGATTTGCACGGAATTTAAAGCCGATTGGGTCAAGACTAGCACCGGTTACGGCACTGGCGGAGCGATCTTCGAAGATCTGAAACTGATGATCGACCATGTAGGTCCAGGCATTCAAGTGAAAGCGGCTGGCGGCGTGCGCGACTTTGAAACACTGTGCAAAGTCAAACTCTTGGGCGTGACCCGCTGTGGGGCTAGCCGTACCCAAGCCATGCTTGACCCCGCGCGGCAGCAATTCGGCCTATCGCCAATTGTATTTGAACCGCTCAAGACAACCGTCGGATATTGATTTAGCCAACTTTCGCCCATGTGGCGTCAAACTCAGGGGATTGCGATCCACAACTGAATTATTCGCCAAGAGGCGCACGATAGGCGAGCCAGAAAGCTGCGACTTCACCGCACTTTGGGCGCTGGCTTGGTGTGCGGAGCCTCGGCGACCTCTTGGGGAGGCACGAAGCCCAAGTAGGCCAACATGTCGCGAATCTCTTCGGCACTCAAGTTGTCGAACAAGCCGCTCGGCATCAAAGAGACCTTGCTGGGATGAACCTGATCCACATCTTGCTCAGCGACAATGGTCTCGCGTAGGTTGGAATCGCGAACTGTGATACTGCCATCCGTGTTCGTTGACAGAATCCCGCTTAGCACTTTGCCATCGGTCGTCAGCACGCGTTTTGTAGCGTACTGATCGCTGATTACATGCGAAGGGAACATGATCGACTCGAGCGCTTCCTTACGAGTGAAGCGTTTGGCGATACTACTCAAGTCGGGACCGATCGCCTTGCCGAGTTGGCCCATGCGATGACACTTGGCACACTGAGCTTTGGTGTATGCCACTTGTCCGGCGGCGACGTTGCCTTTGCGGCCTTCGGTCGAGTTGAAGTATTCTGTCAGGGTTTCCATATTCCACACGGAGCTTTCCTCCGCTTTGGGCAAAACCGCTTCCGGACGATTGGGATAGTTCGCCGCGAACCAACGTTGCCAAGCCATTAATTTGCTTGCACCTTCGCTCGGCTCTTCAACAGCAGTATTGCCTGCCCAGTAGGTAAGCAGGTCGACGGCAGGTTGCGGATCTTCTCCCTGCGCTTCCATTCGCAAGCCATGCAATATGACTTCTCGATAAGCATCGTTGTCATCGGTTGCTAAGGGAACGGTTCGCAGCGCACCCATCACTTCGCCAACGGCAAACGATTCAAGCACTGGCAGACTGCGAATCAAGTAATCCCAGTTCTCTTCATTGGGTTGCTGTGCTAATCCCAAGGCAACCGCTTGGCGGCGCTCCGGCGAACGCAACCAAACCTGGCGCAGGTAAGCCATCGATTCTGTGTCACCGCTTTGGGACAACAATGCTACGATTCCCGTCTTCAATCGCTTGTACTGCTCAGCCTCGTAACCGGGTACATCGATTTCTTGATCCAGCCGTCGCAGCGTCTTCAAATCGGTGTCAGAAAGTTTCTCCGGATAGCGATACAGCGACACGAGCGCACATTGGGCCACTTGGCGCCTTCCGAAACAAAAATTCGAGCCTCTTCCAAGGGCAAATCCTTGCACAGATCTTTTGTAACGTTCATTACATACAGTGGGACGCTGCTGCCAGAGTCGACCAACTGTGTTTCTTCAAAGAACTTGACCAGCGAAAATCGTTCCGCCGCCGTCCAATTGTGTTTGAAGAATCTTAAGTGCATCGCGATGTTCATCCTTTCGGACAACTCTGCGTCGGTCTGCAGGTAGCTGATCGCATCATCGATAATGTCTTCGGCGTTCAAATAAGCCAACACGCGAATTAGTTCTCGATTCAGCAGGGGTTCCCCGATCGGAAACTCGGCTGCCAACTTCGTGCGTAGTTCGCTCAACTCTTCCGCTTTCACATTCCCGCGAGCAATTGCAACTTGGGTTAACCGCAGCAGATCAACAAAGTTGCGATCGCTTACAAAACCGTCCAGCATGCGCAACACACCGGTTAGCACTAGCTTGGCGTTGGGCGGTGTCGGCTCGGCGATCATCAGCGCCAGCCCAGCTTGAATTTGGACTCGTTGGTTATCACTGCTTAATAGTTCATCGCGCCAGTCCGTTAAGGGAATGCGTTCCAACAATCGTCTGGCAGTCACCGAGATGTAGCGATCATCGCCCGAAAGCAGAGGAACCAGGTCGGCAATCTCTGGCACCGCTTCGGCACGTAGCAACCCTTCGAGGGCCGCCAGTTGTACATTTCGATCTGAATCGCGAACCAATTCCTTTAAACGTGTCATGGCCGATTCTGAATCGCCGTGCAAGCCCAACAACTTGGCTGAGCGCAAGCGGACCGCTTCACTGGGTGAATCGGACAAAGTTACTAACAGTGTGGGTTGCGGAGTCGGTCCGAACAACTGCATCAGTTCAAGAGCGCGCACACGGTACTTTGCAGGATTCTCATCGCTGGTAGCGATACCGGCGATCATGTCACCCCAGCTCGCACCCAGCTCCTTCTTGAGCATTGCGATGGCTTGCCGAGCCCAGGCGGAATCAATTTGCGGTTGTTTGATGGCTTGCGATATTCCTTCCCCTAGCTCCTTGACGGTTGCTGGGACTTCGCCGCGCCATTTCACGCGATAAATACCTCCTTTTGTCCCACGACCACCGGTACAGAAATAGAGTGCACCGTCGGGGCTGATCGCTAAGTCGGTAACGTTCAGCGGTTGACCTTGAAGAAAAACCTCTGGCTGCGCCGCTTGGCCGTCATCTGACAGCTTAACACTCAAGATGCGGCCTTCGGACCAGTCAGCTAAAAACAGACTTCCGTGGTAACGTTGCGGGAACATTACGTGATCATAGACCGTAGCTCCCGTTGGCGAGCCGCGTCCAGTTTCCAATAGCGTGGGTGAACGATCGATGTAATAGCTTGGCCACTTCGACCAACCACTGCGCCATCCGAATTCGGCACCTTCCGTGACTTGAAAGAGACTGGTTGGGCTGTACCAAACGGAACCGATATCGGATTCCATGTCGCTATCATGAACGTAGAGGTTCCCCTTCGAGTTGAAGGCGATGTCATATGCGTTCCGCAGACCGCCCGCAACCAACTCGACCTTTGAACCATCTACGTCCATCCGCATTACCACGCCACCGGGCGCCTTGATACCGTTCGCGTGTCCACCTGGGTCTTCGTAACGCGGTAGATTGATATCGCCTTCGTAGAATGCCTTGAGCGAACTCGACGGTGCGTAGGGTTTGTCTAAACTCACATGGTTGCCGAGAACGCAGTAAATCAACCCGTCCGGCCCCAGCACCAACGAGTGCGCGCCGTGCTCGCCAGGAGTTCCCTTGAAGCC
>JAYVHC010000859.1:0-3852 GCA_043771575.1 Planctomycetia bacterium | reverse complement strand
CTAGCGAGATCAACCTGGATTTCAAACAGAGCACGATGCTGGTTGACGCGGAGAGCGGACGTGAAATGTACATTGATCCCGATGCGGCGCGACGGGAGTATCAGAACCGCTTTCGCGCGCATGAGGCACAGTTGATCGATATCTGCCATCGTCGCTCTGCCCGGTTGGTGACGATTACGACGGATGAACCGCCCGAGTCGGCGTTGTTAGAGTTAATCAATCGTCGCGCGACGATCGCTTCCGAGCTGAGTTCGCCGAATCGCGGTCGACGTGGCCCGATTGCATCCTCCGGCTTGACCGCAACCGCGAGTGGAGGCTGAGATGGGTCTACTTGCACCGTTGTATGCGCTGGCCGCGTTGGCCGTGATTGGGCCGATCATTTTTCACTTGATCAAGCGTCAGCCGACCGGCCAGCAACGCTTCAGTTCGCTGATGTTTTTGACACCCTCGCCGCCCAGGTTAACGCGCCGCAGTCGCTTGGATAACCTACTGCTGTTGCTGCTGCGAGCACTCGCGATATTGCTGATAACGGCCGCCTTTGCCCGGCCGTTCTTTCGTCAAGAGAGTTTGCTCGATAGGTCGCTTGACGGACGGAATATCTCGTTGCTGATGGATACCAGCGCGAGTATGCAGCGACCGGATGTTTGGGCGAGCGCTCAGGAGCAAGCAACGAAGTTGATGGATTCATTGTCTCCAGCGGATCGGATTGCGTTGTACACGGTTGACGACGCATTGCTTTCGATCGTGGCGCTCGATCGCGAACGAAAAACCGATGCGGCTAGCCAGCAACATGCGGTGCGAGCTGCCGTGGCTGGCTTGAAGCCGACGTGGCGCGGTTCAAAAGTTGCAAACGGCTTGCGTTCATTAACGGATCTTCTGCAAGCGGCTTCGATCGCCGGAAAAATCACTGCGACTTCGCAGAATGAATTGGTTTTCATCAGCGATCTACATGTGAACTGTGGCCTCGAGTCATTGCAGGGTTACCCATGGCCCGAATCGATTCGACTAGACGTTCGGCAAGTGCGTCCTAAGCGACCGGGAAATGCTCGCGCGAGCTTGGTTGCCAGTGACGAGGATTCGCAAGAGGTTGGCGAGCGGCGAAAAGTTCGCGTTGAGAACAACTCAGATTCAGCGGATCAGTCATTTGAGCTGAAGTGGATGGCGGGTGACCAAGCGGTTTCCGGAGCTCAGACAACTTTGCAGGTACCGGCGGGTCAGGTGCGGATGATTCCAGTTCCATCCCAACCGTCCAACGCAGATCGACTGCAGTTGAGCGGCGATAGTTGGGATGGTGACAATGCATTGTTTGTTGCCAAGCCGCTGCCAAAGCGCGAGAGGATCGCCTTTGTCGGTGCTCAATCAAAGAATAAGGAAGACGATTTGGCGTATTTTCTTGAGCAGGCACCGCTAAGTACGGGATTGGTCCGCCGAACCGTGGAGCGAGTAGAACGAAATGAACTGGGTAGTCTACTGGCTGCAAACAGTTCCGCGGATTTATCCGCAGGTGAGAAGTTACTAGCTGTTTTCATCGAGCTTCCCTTCAGCGAAGCGGACGCAAAGGCGTTGCGTGCGTTTGCCAGCCGTGGTGGTTGTGTGCTGGCCTGTCTGGCCCGTCCGGTGACGGATGCCAACGCCGCTGGTCAATCCATCGCGTTGCTCCTTGCCCATGAACAGGCGACAGTATCAGAGGCAGCCACAAAGGATTTTGCGCTGTTGAGTTCGATCGACTATACGAGCCCCGTTTTTAAACCGTTTGCGGACCCGCGCTTCAACGACTTTAGCAAGATTCGTGTTTGGACTCATAGGCGTTTGAATATTAAGGCAAGTGCGGACGCGTCCAGTCTGGTTCAAACGATCGCCAGTCTCGATGATGGTTCGCCTTGGTTGCTGCGCAATCCCGTTGGCAGCGGAAATGTGTGGTTGATGACGAGCGGTTGGCAGCCGGTGTCAAGTCAGCTTGGTTTGTCGAGCAAGTTTGTGCCGATTTTGCTGGGCATATTGGATCCCACCGGCAAATCGTTGACTTCGCAGTTGGTGTATGCGGTCGGCGATCCGATTCCAACGGATGATTTGCCAGAGTTGACGGTGAGCAAAGCAGATGGTTCGCCCGTCGAGGTGACTGCGAGTGGTGGCAATATACAATTCGATGCACCCGGCCTTTACAACTTGCAGTCGGCTGTAATTCGGCGGCAGGTCGCAGTGCAGGTTCCGGGAAACGAAGTTCAATTGACGCCATTGGATGTCGATGTTTTCGAACAGTACGGCGTTGAAATGGGTAAAGTGAAATCCGACGCGGAACGCAAGCAATCGGCCAGGCAGTTGCAAGCGATTGAATTAGAACAGAAGCAACGCGTTTGGCAATGGCTGCTTTTAGCTGGGCTGTTGGTGTTAGCAATTGAAACTGTGTTAGCTGGTTGGTTCGCGCGAAAATCGTCCCAAAGCAATCGGGAAATCACGCCACAAACGGCAGGATAAGACAATGGATACTCGACTTCAGCATCGACTGTATTTGGTTGCCAAACGACTCTATCTGTTCCAACTTGGCTGGAGCCTCGCGCTCGTTTGGTTGCTGGCCGTGGTAGCCGGTTATGGGCTGCTGCAAGTGGCTCAACAAAGTGGACTACCGAAAAGTGTGATTTGGACTTGGCTGGGCCTAACGGCAGCGGCTACTTTGGCAACGATGCTGTTGCTGAAGCTGCGGCATCGGGATTTAACGCAGATTGCGTCGCGATTGGAAGACCAGTTTCCAGCGCTGAACCAGCGTTTGATCACAGCAGTCAGTCTTCGGCCAAATGCTGCCAACGGTAAATTTGGTTACTTGCAGCGGTCGGTGATTTCGGAAGCGATTCGCCATGATTTTTCCAGTGGCTGGCACGTGGTCGTGCCTTCGAACCGCATGGCGATGTCTTGGTGCAGCAGTTTGTTAGGCCTAGGTTGCGTAGGCGTGATGGCGATTGCCTTGTTGAACGCGCCGAGCCGTTCGCGTTCGTTGGCGGCAATGGATTCTGAGGCGGTGGCGAAAAGCGACTTGCCGATCATCTTGCCCGGTGACGCTTCGGTAGAGAGAGGTTCGAGTGTGATTGTGACGGCGAAGTTTGAAAAGAAGGTTCCGGACGCCGTTTGGCTGGTACATTCAGCGAATGCGGGCGAAGTGCGGCTAGCGATGAAGCGGTCGTTGAACGATCCCATCTTCGCGGCCTATCTCTATGACTTGAAAGACCCACTGAAGTATCGGGTTGAGTACGACGGAAAGAAATCGGATAGCTATCAGATTACGGTTTTTGAGTTTCCGGCAATGGTGCGAGCCGATGCCAAGTTTGAGTATCCGAGTTACACCCGGCTCGAGGCGAAGACAATTGCAGATACACGTCGAGTGTCGGCTGCAGTGGGATCTAAATTGACTTGGCAAATCTACTTGAACAAAGCCGTGGTTTCTGCGGAGCTGGTCGAGAGTGATGTGCCAGAATCTGAGGCGACGACCATCAAGCTGCTGGCTTCGGCAGAGCAAGCGGACCTCGTTGAGGGGTCTCTGCAGCTGATGGAGTCGAAGGTCTGGAAATTGAAATTGGTGGATGAGGAGGGTCGCAAGAATCAACAAGAGGTGACACTGCGAGCCAAGGCGCTGCCAAATGAAGCGGCCAAAATCAAGTTGGTCGCGGGTGGTGATGTGCAAGTCTCGCCGCTGCAGGAGTTCGATGTGGGCGCGAAGATCAATGACGACTTCGGGATCGAAAAAGTTGGCATTGGTTATCAGTTTGCTGGCGGGGACATCGTCGAGATTGCCTCTGAAAACGCCAAACCCGAGAAGGAAGTTAAGCTTGCGAATTTGATTGATTTGGAATCGCTGAAGGC
>JAYVHC010000858.1:0-2478 GCA_043771575.1 Planctomycetia bacterium | reverse complement strand
AGCCATCCTTGACCACTAAATCGCGGCCCTCGACGAGTTCTACGCCCATTTGCTGCGCGAGGAACGAATGTTCGTAATAGGCTGAATTGTAAATACCAGGCGTAAGCACCACGATGCGAGGTTCATTGACGTGTTCAGGCGCTAAATACATTAACGTTTCGTAGAGTTTCGTCGGATAATCGATGACCGGCCGAATATTCGATGCCGCGAACAGCTGCGGGAAAGTACGCTTCATCAGCAACCGATTTTGCAACACGTACGACACACCCGATGGGCAGCGCAAATTGTCTTCGAGGACATAGATTTCGCCATCGCTGTGGCGGATCAAGTCGGTCCCGGTGACGTGGCACCAGATGCCTTTGGGCGGAAACAAACCGTGGCAGGCTTCGCGATAGGAGGTCGCTTTGCTGAGCAAGTGACGCGGAACGATGCCGTCGTTGATCGAGTTTTGATCGTGGTAGACGTCGTCGATAAACATGTTCAGCGCTTTGATGCGCTGCTTTAAGCCTGCCTCAATCCGCGCCCACTCAACCGCCTCGACGATGCGCGGCACAATATCAAATGGAAAAATCTTTTCCGTGCCACTCGTATCGCCGTAAACCGCAAAGGTAATTCCCATGCGGTGCAAGGCGCGTTCGATCGCTTCCTGGCGTTCGCCCAAAACACCCAAGGGCAACGCGTTGACGCAATCAACTAGCAACTGGCCGCCCGGTCGCGGATTCCCCTCTGCATCGAAGAGTTCGTCGTGGAAACCCTCGGTCTGGTAGCCGAAAAACGTATGATTTGTGGACATTTTGCACGAAAGAAGTCAGACGAAGTTACGAAAATCCTGTTTTCATAGAACGCCCGTAGCTTAAGTGGCCGTACCATAATGCACCGCAACCGTACTACTTATGAATCCAATCAACCGAGTCGCGACGTGAACGCGAGCCTCAACAAAACGTGATCCATACCGCCTGACGTTCAATAATTGCTCCGCATTGTGCTTGGTTTTCACCGAGTTATCAACCCACCCAATCGCTTTATGGTGGGAGGCTCTTGCCGAGCTATTGAGGGCAGCGAAAATTACATCCCTTCGCTTATGGACGAACAATGGTGGCCCCATAAGGCTCCGCAGGAGCGTCGCCCTCCCGTTTTTGCCCTCCCGTTTTCGCCCTTGAATCAAGGAAGTCTTCATAATCCGAACCCGCCGGTCTCTAGAGCCTGGACTCCAACGCAAAGTGACGCTGTAAAACTAACTAAACAGACAGCTAGCACGCTCGACTAAGCAAAAGACTTCGATTTGCGTTACAGTGATGTGGACCAGTCGAATCCAGTTGCTGCTTCGTTTTCTGAAGGCGTAATATGGTGCGTGTAATTCTTGCCTTGGACCAAGGTACAACCAGTTCACGGGCGATCTTGTTCGATCATGCGGGCGGTGTGCTCGGTGTCTCGCAGCGCGAGTTTCAGCAGTACTATCCGCAAAGTGGCTGGGTGGAACACGATGCCACAGAGATCTGGAACAGCCAATTGGAGGTGGCCCGCGAGGTTCTTTCCAAATGCGGTATCGCGGCCAGCGAAGTGGCGGCGATCGGTATTACGAACCAGCGTGAGACGACCGTGGTCTGGGACCGGAAAACCGGCAAGCCCCTTCATAACGCGATCGTCTGGCAAGATCGACGGACGGCCGGATACTGCGATCAATTGATTGCGGCGGGTCAGGCAGAACTGATTTCGCGGCGAACGGGGTTAGTGGTTGATGCATATTTTTCGGGAACAAAGCTGCGTTGGTTGCTGGATAACGTGGCGGGCGCACGTGAACAAGCCGAACGCGGCGAGTTGGCGTTCGGGACGATTGACAGTTGGCTATTGTGGAACTTGAGCGGAGGCAAGTTGCATGTGACAGACATCAGCAACGCTTGTCGCACCATGTTGATGAACTTGGAGACGGGTAAGTGGGATGATGAGTTGCTTCAGCTACTCAACATTCCCAAGTCTGTGTTGCCCGAGATTCGAAGTACCAGCGAAGTCTATGGTGAGTCGGAGGCGGCGTGGCTGGGCGTAGCGATTCCGCTGGGCGGTGCAGCCGGGGATCAACAAGCCGCCCTCTTCGGTCAGAATTGCACGCGGCACGGCATGGCGAAGAACACCTACGGAACCGGATGTTTCATGCTGATGAACATCGGCGATCGACCGCAAGCGTCGAAGCTGAAACTGCTCACGAGCGTAGCCTGGCGGACATCGGCGGGGGTCAACTATGCGCTCGAAGGCAGTGTTTTTATCGCTGGGGCGGCTGTTCAATGGCTGCGAGATGGCCTGGGGATAATCAAATCGTCCAACGAAGTTGAAGCGCTCGCCGCGCAAGTGATAGACAGTGATGGCGTGTACATGGTGCCTGCGTTCGCGGGTTTGGGCGCACCGCATTGGGACGCTTATGCGCGTGGGACGATCGTTGGCTTGACGCGCGGGACGACGGCGGCCCACTTGGCGCGGGCGGCG
>JAYVHC010000857.1:0-3085 GCA_043771575.1 Planctomycetia bacterium | reverse complement strand
GTGAGAGCAACTTTTCAATGCCATCCTGGAATGCCGCGTGCCGCCCAGCCACGGACGGATCATTGGTGAACATGCCCAGCGAGTTATTGTGTAAATACGGAGCCGTTGCCCATAGGCTGATCAGGCTCGGCGGACGATAGTAGCCGGGGCCCCCGCCGGGCGGATTGAAGGACTTTTCTGCCTGTGCGAAAGGATCAAAGTACTTGACGGGACCGACGGCAGCAAGTTCCTTGTAAGTGTACGATGAAAAATCTTCCCATACGTTACTATGCATGGCATTGGTCGCGACGGCGCGACCGGAGTTCGACTGCATCAAAGTAATTGGGATTCGCATATCCGTGGAAAGATAATTGCGATCCCAAAATACTTGATGCTTCACGGCCGTTTGCGCCCAGGCAGCGTAACCAGGAGGCAACTCACCATCGCCTCGTGTCAGTCGAACGATATCGCTGGGCCGGAGCCTTAGTGACTGTCTATCCGCCACTGCAACGTCAAAGTCCTCAGTCGCGGGAATGAGCTCCTCTAGAGCTGAGTTATCGCCGGGCTGGAAACTCGAGTGACAAGCAATGCAACCTTTCGCGAACACTTTGCGACCCGCAACATACTCAGAGCTCCAAGGGACTCCCGCACCCGTCGGCGAAACATCCGCGACCTGCGGAGCATCTTTCATGAGCATCGGCTGAGATGCTTTTACAAAGAATGCAATCGTGGGATCCACGCGGAGCTTGGTTGCCTTCCAGTGGACCGAATTCGCTTCGATGTCCGTCAGCTTGAACGGATCCTGCGATCTAAAACCGAGCACCGGATTATGGACTCGTACCCACTGCTGATGATAGGTGCCGATATTTAGATAGACTCTTGCGAACGATAACCAGGCCCCGACGCTATCGGAGCCATCTACAAGTACTCTGGGAATAGGTCTGGGATTCGAGTTGAAGTCGGGAAGAGCGCCGCTGGGTCGCTTAGCAAACAACCCAGGATAGCCTTCCAGCGTTTCATCCAACTTTTCAGGAGGGTTGTGCAACGAACGCTCAACGCGCCAACCCAAACCGAAAACGGCATTCATCGTGTTAGCGTTGTTGATGTTGTCGGATGCGATCAACGAGGTGTCGATGGTTCCGGGAAACTGGGAATCGATGACATGGTAGAGGTAGCTATCTTTTTCGAGCATGTTTCCGAGGACTTCTCGAACCCGCAAATACTGATTGCCGATAGTCGCCGACAAATTGCCCCATTCGGGTTGCTCTGGATTCTTGGGAGGTCGCAATGGATCGGGAGCCGCATGACAAAAAGCGCAACTCATGCCAACTCGAAAGGGTCTGACCGTCGCGGGATCGGTGGAATAGCGAGTATCGCTGTAATACCGTTTGGCGTCCCACTGAATCTTGGCGCTACCTTTGAAACCTGGATTGGGGTAGAGCCGCAAGCCTACGATTCCGGATGAGTAGCCATAAACGTTTGGATCAGGTCGAGGAACACTGGGATCGATCGGTCGGTCGTAGCGTACACCATGGGTTCGTTCCGTTTCCTCTTTGGTTGGCGGCCGCATGCCGGGCTCGGAAATCAGCCCAGCTCTGGCAAAACGATCATGGCGTATGTCACTGTCGATCACTTGCAACAAATCGATCGTGCCATATCCATAGCAGGCAAGCCAATCCCAAAATGCTTCGTTCCCTCCGGTCCACATCATCCACGCATTCCGGCCTTTGATCTCGTCAGCGCTCAGCGTCAACCGCTCAAGGTGGTTTGTTGCCAGCGGATCTTTGGTTCCGTCCATACCTGCAAAGTAGTCCAACGTGGCCATTGGAAAACGTGCTTCAGCGGCTTCATCGCTAACACGTACGCCGCTAGCCGCGGGTTCGTCGAGTGGAACTCGCCCACGGCAACCCAAGTTGCACACCACACACAGGCTCAGGAGTATGCCAACTCGCACACTATAAAATATTCCATTCATGACATCTGTTCTGCATCGGTTCTCATTCGACATTCTGGACCTCGACACCCTAAAGCTAGCACGCGACTGTGGCGATTCTACGGAAGCGCAGGTGTTTCCTGGGGAAGCGGTACGGAAGCCCCAATCGCTAGTGTTTTGTCGAACCTTAACTTTCGGTTGGCAAGCTCTGAGGCTTTGATACGTGGCCGAGTTACTCCGCAACTCGGAGCCAATGTCTCAGGGACGTGCCACCCAATTCATTAGGGTTAACGGCGCAGCGTACCACCCCAAGCTACTGGCCGAGCATTTAGTACACTTCGATACTCTTGATCGTGGCTTTGCCTTGGTTTTGGGCAGCGGATAGACAGCGCCAGGTGGCCTCAATCAATTGCTCGGCAGCGAATCCTGCATTGGGGTAGACCGAGCCGATGCCGGCAAAGTAACGGGCTGGGACGGCGATCCTAGCCAGGGCACCGTGTTCTGAGACGCGTTTGCCGGTTAGTACCGAAGCGAGGCCCTCGCGGATTACGTTCGTAGCCGCCGTGCGCTCGATATCTTGCATCGCTATCACCAATTGGCCTTCGGCGGTCACGAACGCGAACGGCTCGTGTACTTGCGGATGTTCTGCGAGCCAATTGACTAACTTGTCTTGCCAAATCAATAAACCATTTGATCGGCAGACTCCAATTCGTTCGCGATCTGCAGCTTCTTCGGCTTCGACGCACAGGGCGACTAAGCAGTAGGAATGGCCTTCGTTTCTAGCCGTAGCTATCTGCCGTCACAAGATGTTGACGAACATGTTGTCTGTGTTGCAAGTGATTTCTACAATCGCAATTTTTGAAACCGCGGGCTCCAGCGAGGGCTCCAGCATGTCCGTTTCAGGAAATTCCTCTTCGGACTCAGATTGATGATCGGGGTCCGCTGCATCCATGCGGGGTGCACCCACAGGCGAACCATGCGCCCGGTGCGGTTGACTCGTTACGGAATTACCAGCGGTGCGGCTTGAATCTTCCAGTTCCAAGCTTGAATCCTCAAACGGAGGGTCGAGCGAGATTTCCACTACGTCGGCTTGCATGGCCAGCAAATCGTCGATCATTTCGGAAACGATTTCGTCATCTGCGTTGAATTCGAGAAGTTCTTCATCTTCTGCCG
>JAYVHC010000856.1:0-2609 GCA_043771575.1 Planctomycetia bacterium | reverse complement strand
CGATCCTGTTTGCTCCATTCGAAGTTTGTCCAGGGAGTGCCCGCTATGGCAAGTTACAATCGCGTTATTCTCATGGGAAATTTAACTCGCGACATTCAGTTGCGCTACACTCCTGCTGGTACTCCAGTTACCGAAGTTGGCTTGGCGGTGAATGATCGAAGGAAAGGTCAGAACGGAGAATGGATTGACGAGACTACCTTTGTAGAAGTGACTTTTTGGGGCCGTACTGCTGAGGTGGCTGCCGAGTACTTGAGCAAGGGCTCTCCAGTATTTATCGAAGGTCGATTGAAGCTCGACACGTGGGAAAAAGACGGACAGAAGAACTACAAATTGCGAGTTGTCTGCGATCGGATGCAAATGATTGGTGCTCGGGGTGAAGGTGGCGGCGGGCCACGCAGCTCTGCAGCGGGTTCAGTTCGAGAAGAATACGCTGAAGCACGCGCGGCCACGATCGATTCGGAATCAGGTCATGGCGGCGGTTACAGCGGTGATGACATACCGTTTTAGTTTATTAAGCCAGCGCGGTGCTCTCGATTGTGAGTTCCGTGAATTCATGTCGGATCAATGAAGAAGTGAGTTGATGATGGTTACTAAGGTTAAGTCCTTCAAGAGATTGCCCAAAGGCCCGAATGGCGGCATTGAATTGCTCCTCATTCAGAACGTAGACCATCTCGGTCGGCAGGGCGACGTGGTCGAAGTCAAGCCTGGGTTTGCGAACAACTACTTGCTCCCCCAGGGCCTTGCGATCATCGCCAATGATCACCACAAACGCATGGTCGACAAGCATAAGTCCAAGCTGAAAGAAATCGAAAAGCAACGCTTGGGCGGCTTGCAAACTCTCGCCGACAAAATCGCGCAGCAATCGATCACGATCGAAGCCAACGCCAACGACGAAGGCCACTTGTACGGTAGTGTTGGTGCACCTGAGATTGTAGCTGCACTCAAGGCCATCGATATCACGATCACTGACGATCAAGTTCGCTTGCAAGGTCCACTCAAGGAACTTGGCCTGTACACGGTCAAGGTTCACTTGCACCAGGAAATCGAATGCGATATGAAAGTCTGGGTTGTGCCCACCGCGGCTGACTAATCCTCCCGTAAACACTTGCATACGCCAAAGGCCGCACAGCATGGTGCGGCCTTTTTTTTACAGCCACCCTGATTCAGACTGGATGAAGCATTGAGTACAGTCGAACTCGTGCGTCGTCCTGTTTAAAACGTCACGTTCTTTTAAACATCTTGTCGAGTTGCTCGCGGCTGAAGTAGAGCGCAGTAGGTCGGCCATGTGGGCAGTGATGCGTGTCCTGATAATTGTAACGTTGCTCCAACAGCGACGTAATCTCTTCAGGCGACAACTTATCGCCCGCTTTGATGGCTGCTTTGCAGGCGATCATGTTTAGCAATTCGTCGAGGAGATCGCGGGCGCTGGGTTCCTTGCCGCCCGACATTAATGGTTCGAGCACCTGACGCAGCAACTCTGCGGGTCGCATGTTGGCAAGCATGGCGGGGTAGCTGGTCATGAGCACCGTATCGCCGCCAAAGGGTTCGATTTCGATCCCGATCTGGGCAAGCAACTCGCGCGAATCGATTGCGGCAGCCGCTTCCGCTGGCGTGAGGTCCAGCGGCTCAGGAACCAGCAACTGCTGGCTCTCCAAAGTACGCGATTCGGTCTTTTTGCGAAGCTGCTCGTACAAAATGCGTTCATGCAAGGCATGTTGATCGACTAACACCATGCCGTGTTCGTCTTGGGTTACCAAGTAGCGATTGTGTATCTGAAATCCTAGATGGCTAGAACTCGGCAAGGGGTGCTGGGGATGCGCATGTTGGATCGAGGGACTTGCTTGATCCACATGGGAATAGGTGTCAGGTTCTCGATCGCCTATGGGATCGCGGTTAATCAAAGTACTCGATGCGGGAATGGGCCACGGCTCGGCGCCGGGCGGCAGATCAGTCGGCATGCCAGCTTCGCTACGATTCGAGATAACAAAATTTCCCATCGCGACACCCAGCGGAGTCCGAGTTTCGGGAAAAGTTCGAAATTCGGGAATCGCCGTTCCACCCGCCAAATTCAAACGCGGTGGGCCGCTTGGCTGCAGCGGTGTTGTCGTTGGGAACATGCTCCCCACCCGAGCCGAGTAGTCGTTCCAGCGTTCGTCATTGCGTGAACCCATCAGCGGTTGCGTCGGCACCAGCGAATCGGTGCCAGAGGAATTTCCTGGCGCACCGGATACGGTACTTCCGTAATTCGGCGTACGAACGCGAGCCGTCAAGTCGGTAGTTAAGAATTGGTGCCGTAGTGTCTGCAAAAGTTGACTGTAAACTTTTCCACCTTCCTGAAAGCGAACTTCCATTTTGGTTGGATGCACGTTGACGTCGACCAATTGAGCCGGCATCTCCAGGTGCAGAAAACACACCGGAAATCGACCGACCATAAGCAACCCACGATAGGCTTCGGCGAGCGCATGCTGCAGCGAGCGATCGCGAATATGCCGACCGTTAAGGAACAAATACTGCATCCTCGCATTCGCGCGGCTCACCGAGGGGTCCGCTACAAAACCTGTCAATCGCGTCTGCTCATGATGACTATCGACCGCGATTAACGCTTCGGC
>JAYVHC010000855.1:0-2351 GCA_043771575.1 Planctomycetia bacterium | reverse complement strand
GAAACAAATCTACCGTATCACCGAGAAGGAATCGTACGACTGTATCTGGATCGGACAGGTTCGCGGTGAAAGCAAGATCGCCAACCGGCGTACCAATGCCAATCACGGTTTGAGGTGACTCGGGTCTTTCAAGAAGCCATTGGAAAGAGTTGCCAAAAAGATTCACGATCGACGTGCCAAGTAAATCAAGGCTACTACCCACGATAGTGCGAATTTGATTATTGAGTGCGACGCCAAGTATCTTCTCATCAAACCACTTAAAAGCGTGGCTGAACGCTGAAATTTTAAACTGATTATATCCGAGTTGAAGAGCATCGATTGCGCCCGAGACATCTCTCAACCGATAGATTCCGCGGGAACCGTCGAGTGGGTATTCAATGTCTGCACGAAATGGAATATCGGTATACGCGGCACCCAGCACGTTCCCGATCTTGGGAATCTCCGGAGCATGTAATGTCATCGAAAGATTGGCGAAATCAAGATCACCACTCAGGGCAGGCAGTAGCTCGCCCCTAACGATGTCGTAATCGCGTGCTCCGAACACTTGGGAATCGAAGTTGATAGATACCGCCGGAGTCAAATTTCCGTTTCCATGAGCGGCGATATTTACCATTTGAAGCTTGCCGTACTGCGGATGCTCCAGGTCGACTTTTCCGTTCAGCGTTCCTTGAAAGTCGAAGGCAGCATTAAACGTGGAAGCCCGCTGCATAAACGAGTGACCGCTTGCGTCAATTCCGAAGGCTATATCGTAGGTATAATCTGCTGATCCTGATAAGGGCACAGGCGTTGGTATACGAAACGTAACGCCAACTTCCTCAGGCAGAATATCAAGGCCGACCATGTCCTGATCGACGGTGAGCGAATCACCAACAATGTCTCCTTGAAGCGTCGCGATGATCGGTATTGAAGCGGCGGTACGATTAAAGTGTGCAGTGAAGTAGCCCAATGAAACATCGTTTTGGATGAGGGCCGCAGCGCCAGCCATTTGTATCTTGTAATAACTGCTGTTCAGAATCTGTTCAAGGTTTGCATTCAGTGAATTGCCGAACCCCGGAACGACGAGTAGTGACTTTGCCTCTCGCACCCATTGGTCGACTAGTGGCTTGGATTGATTCCGGTAGAAAGTCTCGATTGCCGCGTTGTCAAAGCCGAGGCTCGCCGCGTTCGGACTAAATCCTGAATTGGTAATATTCCAATTCCAGTCTCCACCGAAGGTGATGGGGGCGGCATGCAAGATGTTCTGGGCATTGCGGGTGGTGAACGGACCATCGATGGTAAAATTCAATTTGAGTTCGGCCGCACCATTCGAGTTTCGCGTTGTCAATTGCTCGAAGGCGTCTTCTAATTGGCTTACACGTATCACATTTTGGCCTGGCAACGCGACGAGCGATTGGGACAGGGAAAGATTAAAATTGACATCCCCGATCGCGTTCCCGTGGGAGCTAATGGTCGCGGTTGGCGACCCGTCGACGGTAATTGCGACAGACATCACATTACCGGGTTGCAGGTAAAAACCAGTGGTATCAACTCCAAGGGTGAGCATAAACTGAACGTCGGCGGCCATTTTAAGCTCTCCATCCAGTAGGACTCCTTGAAGATCTGATAGGGAACTTATGCCCGACTGGTTTAACGGAACAGTGGCTTCCCGAGTCGGCAGCGTGTACCCTCGTGTGGCGCGCAGCAGATCGGCATACTGCCCCCCTGGCAGTGCGGCCAAATAAGAATCCGTAACGGCATGCGTAACAGTGAATCCCGCTGAGACCAACTTGGATCTCAGCTCCTCCATACTCCCGACTGCCGTCAGCTGAATCGGCTCGACTGCGGAATTCAGGGCCTCGCCAAGCTGCAATTGATCAGCCAGGTTGCTGGCAACCAGTGGCAATGCGCGGTCGGGCAGATTCAATCTGGAAGCAAAGTCGGCCACTCGCAACTGCTCCACCTCGTTGAATCCCGTCTGAAAGGAACTCGCCAAGTCCGCCGCGCCAGTTAAGAGGATACGAGGTTCTAGTCCCTCGAAATAGAGTCGGTTGCGAAAGCGATTTCGAGCCGCGGCTTTGGTTCGTCGTATGCGGTGAAAGGATTGTAGTTTTTTGAGTGTTTTGGTTAGGAATTTGATGGTAGTCACCGTGTAGTAGTATTGGTGGGTTTGCTCGCGAATGACATTAGTGCGATTCTAATTTTTTCAGGTAATTCATGGTTTTTTCTGCTTCGTTCTTTACGTTCATCTTTTCGACCACACACTCAATGCGATATTTCGAGCGAAAACAGGTCAACAATCTCAAAATATTTTTGAAAAACTGTTGTCCCTATGTTGAATAACTAACGTCCCCAAATAGGTTTTGCTGTATTGG
>JAYVHC010000854.1:0-5115 GCA_043771575.1 Planctomycetia bacterium | reverse complement strand
GCTGCCGTTCTTTCATTGCCAACCATTGTGCCAGCCAAACTGCTGGGGCGCGAGGGGGCTGTGGCTCCCAGCGAAAAAATCACCCTGGGAGTAATCGGTATTGGGCCACGATGCACCTACGACCTCAAAGCAATGCTTGGATTAACGGATGTTCAGTGCGTAGCGATCGCTGACGTGCAAGCCAGCCGTCGGGATGCCGGCAAAAAACTGGTGGACGAACACTATGGCAATCAAGACTGCAAACTCTATCGCGACTTTCGTGAGTTGCTTGCACGGAAAGATATTGATGCGGTGTTGATTGCGACGGGTGATCGCTGGCACTCGCCCGCTTCCATCATGGCTGCAGAGGCGGGCAAGGACGTTTACAGCGAGAAGCCTTGCGGGCTGACCATTGCGGCTTGTCAGCAATTGGCGGACACGATGAAGCGAACGGGTCGGGTGTTTCAAGCAGGGACACAGCGCCGCAGTGTGCCGAATTTTCAGCAAGCGATTCAGTTAGCCCATGGCGGTAAACTTGGAAAGCTGCAGACGCTTTACGCATCGGTCTATACGCCGGCCGTCGAATCAACCTGGTTGCCAGGTGAACCGACACCGAACAAAGAGGTGGTTGATTGGAATTTGTGGTTAGGACCCGCACCTTGGCGACCCTACAACAGTCAATATGTTGCAGGCAAGTGGCGCGGTCAATGGGATTTTGATTCGGGCGCGAAACTGCTCGACTGGGGTGCGCACACGGTCGATCTTTGCCAATGGGCCAATCAAGCCGACGATACACTTCCGATCGAGTACGAACTGCAAGCCACGAATGTGACCGCACGCTATGCGAACGGCGTCAAATTAGTGCTTGACTTTTTGGCGACACCGTTTGCCGAACGACCCGGTTGGGTGCAAGATCTTGGTACCTGTCCGGTGCGATTTGTAGGCGATGCGGGCTCCGTCGAAACAGGCGACAGCGGCGGGATCGTCGTGAAACCGGATACTCTGCAACAACAAATTGGGGCCTACAAGAAAGTTGTTGGGTTGGATGTCACAGCCCATGCACGAAATTTCTTTGATTGTGTTAAGTCGCGTGCACTCACTGTGGCTAATCCATCGGTAATGCTGCATTCCCACGTGGCCTGCCATGCGGCGGCGCTGGCGTGGGTTCTACAGCGTAAACTGAAGATCGATCCAGCAACGCTCGCATTCATCGATGATCCCGAAGCCAACTCGCTTCGCTCGCGTCCACAGCGTGATGTGTAAATTGCATAGCCGCCTAGCCCTGAAAGTTTATCTGCAAAACCATGTGAAAGAATGGTGACCCGAAGCGTCAGCGAGGAAGTCTGACCCGACAAAAAATCGGAGCTCAGCTTACGCTGGATTAGCAGGCACGAACTAGCGTCGACTTTTTGCAATGCAATCGGGGCGTCACTCTTTCCCGCCTTTCGAAAGTCTTAGATGTCCCGTCAACATACGATTGCGGTCAGCGGCTCGAGCGGATTTGTGGGCTCGCGATTGGTGGCTGCGCTGAGAAGTCGGGGTTACGAAGTGATAAGGTTGCTGCACGCATCAACCAAGTCGTTGCAACCCGACGAGCTGCTCTGGACCTCCGAGAGTGGACTTGTACAGCCACAGGCGTTAAACGGGATTGATGCAGTTATTCATCTCGCCGGTCGCAACATCGCTGCGGCGCGCTGGACCGAGGCGGAGAAGAATCGAATTTACGATTCTCGCGTGGCTGCCACGAAACAGTTGGTCAAACAATTACTGACACTGGATCACTGTCCACCGGTTTTTATTGGAGCGTCTGCGGTTGGCATCTATGGCGATTGCGGTGACAAAGTTGTCGCCGAATCCCAACCCGCAGGCACCGATTTTCTGTCCGCAGTGGCTCGCGATTGGGAAGCTGCAACAGTGCCGCTAGGCGATGCAGCAGTTCGCGTTGCCCGTGCACGATTAGGCGTTGTGCTAGACCCTGCCGAAGGTGCGCTTGGAAAAATGCTACCGCTGTTTCGATGGGGACTTGGTGGACGGCTAGGAAGCGGCAAGCAGTATTGGAGTTGGATCGCGATTGAAGATGTGATCGAAGGCCTGTGCTGGCTACTTGAAAATTCGCAAGCCAACGGGCCATTCAATTTCGTTTCTCCGCAACCTGTAACAAATAGTGAATTCACCAGGGTTTTAGCCAACTCCATGGGGCGCCCGGCTGTTATTCCGGCCCCTAAGTTTGCTTTGAGACTGGCGCTCGGCGAGATGGCCGACGCGTTGCTTCTCACCAGTTGCCGCGCTGTTCCCCAAAGGCTTGGGGCAGCAGGTTTTCGATTTCGGTTCTCAGCTTTAGCTGATTTTCTCGAGCAGAAATTGTTAAAGGCCTAACGCGTTAGGTGACCATTCGAAAGGGGATCCCTGCGATTACCGTTAGTGGGTCGCTCCTGCCGGGTGCGACCATCGCTGAGGCTCGCATTATCAGGATAGCTTGCCCAATCTATGTCGAAGGCGTCATTCTCTTTTAATGAACTAAGCATTGACAATCCATGTGCATTAGTCGCACCCGGCAGGAGCGACCCACGGACAGGCTGCTCTAATGCGGATCACCCAGCTCCTCAGGCAAACAAATCACTGACGGATTCGCCTTTGGCGTCTTTGGTGACGTAGAAGGGGCGACCTTCGATATCGAAGCCGGTCTTCGGGCTAATGCCGAGGGCGGTAAGAATGGTAGCGTGCAAGTTCTCGATGCTGACAGGATTCTTGATGGCCATTAACGGACGCTCAGGGGCGGTTTCGCCATAGACAAAGCCTCGCTTCATGCCACCGCCGAACATGACAACGCTCGTACCGCCGGTGAAATGGCGATGCAGCCCGTAGTGCTTCATCTCACTGACTTTGTCGACCGGTGAAGTCGCTTGATCGGTAGCTGTCGAACCGGGCTGTCCCTCCATCAAGGCATCGCGACTAAACTCGGAGGCGATGATCACTAGCGTTCGGTCGAGCATCCCGCGTTGCTCGAGATCGCGAACCAGCTGCGCGATAGGGCGATCTATTTCTTGGTGCATGCGCGCCATAGTGGTATGACCGTCCGCGTGTGTGTCCCAGTGAAGAAACGGCACGTACTCGGTGGTAACTTCGACGAATCGGGCACCAGCTTCGACTAATCGTCGGGCCAGCAAACAACCTTGTCCAAAACGTCCGGTATCGTACTTAGCAAAGCTCTCCTTCGGCTCTAAGGCGATATCGAAGGCCGTTCGTTCGGGAGCACTCAGCAAGCGGTAAGCATTATCGAGCGAACGCAGAACGGACTCTTGTTGATAGTCGCTCATCACTTCGCGATTGGGGCTGCGATCGAGCAATTTGCGCAACAGCTTGTCACGATTCGAAAACCGATCGCTGGTCATTCCTTCGGGCGGACGTACTGACGCAGCGGCTTGATCCGGATAAGGCAAATTCATCGGCCCAAATTCGGAACCAAAGAACCCCGCGGTCGTAAACGCTTTAAGTTCTTCGTTTTCACCAACACCCTCGAGACGCTGGCCAACGTTGATGAATGCGGGAATTACCGGGTTGCGAGGACCGAGCACTTTGGCAATCCAGCTGCCGATGTGAGGGCACGCGACGGTTTGCGGTGGCACATAACCGGTATGCCAATGATACTGATGACGCGAGTGCAAAATGCTGCCCAAGTCTGCTTGAACCGCAGAGCGAATGAGCGTCGCGCGATCCATGACTTGTGCAATGTTCTCAAGCCCTTCGCAGATTTGCAGTCCGTCGACCGAAGTATTGATCGCCGGAAAAGTGCTCAGCATCCGAGCGACTTCCAAGCCTTCGCGGTACGGTTCATAGCGTTTGGGATCGAAGGTATCCGGCGCGGCCATCCCGCCACCCATCCATAGCAGAATACAAGCATCAGCGGTGGCTTTAGGGTGTAGGATCGCATCCGCCCCTATGACATGGCGCGGCGCGCGGACCATGAGCGCGGCGGTAGCTGCGGCGGTCAAACTACGAACGAAGTCGCGACGTTGAATTGCGTGCGGTGCGGTTGGGTCGGTAAAGTCGTACATGCTCTCACTTAGGCAAGGGGTTATCTGTGCTCGACTCGTAATTGGATGCGCTCGACTTCGTTGTAGTACTCGCGACGCAGCAACCACTCAGCGGCGGCTTCGTCCAGCAATACGGTCACCTGCGGATGTATCTGCAGTGCTGAGGCAGGGATCTGCGCCGTCACGGGCCCTTCGACAAAGGCGCGGACCGCGTTGGCTTTGTTGCCACCCGTAGCCAGCATCAGGATGCGGCGAGCCTCTAGTATCGTACCCACTCCCATCGTCACCGCCAAATACGGCACCTCCTCACCGACCGCAAAGAACCGCGAATTGTCGATGCGAGTCCTCTCGGTCAGGGCCTTTAGGCGCATGCGACTGGCCAGCGATGACCCCGGTTCATTGAAGGCAATGTGCCCGTCGGTGCCGATGCCTAGTAGTTGCAAATCGATTCCACCCGAGTCCCGGATTTTTTGCTCATAGGATGTACAGTATTCAACATAGTCACCCGCCAGACCGTCCGGCACATGGCACTTGTCCGCGTCAAAATCCGCCTTGGAAAAAAGATGCTCGAGCATGAAGTGCCGATACGACTGCGGATGCTCTGGCCCCAAGCCGACATATTCGTCCAAGTTAAACGTCGTCACGTCGCGGAAGGACACTTTCCCTGCCTGCTGCGCTTTGATCATTTCTCGATAGGTGCCCAGCGGCGTTCCGCCGGTCGCCAAACCGAGCACCGCCATTGTTTTCTTCTGTACGCAACCAACGATTATTTCCGCAGATCGGCGACTGACATCGTCGGCCGTGGGTAAGACAACAACTCGCATCGGCGACTTTCTACTTGGGAATGTTAGCCGTCGAAGACTTTTCCGTAGCAGCCTTCGCAACAGCCGCCTTTTCCGCCGCAGCTTTCACCGCAGTTGCCTTGCGTTCAGCCTCCTCAAGTTCCTCTGCTTTAATGACCGCTGGCAACTCTTTGCCTTCGGCGATCATTTTCATCGACAGAGAGTTGACGCAATGCCGCGCGTTTTTCTTAGTCATACGCTCGCCCATGAATACGTGCCCCAGATGTCCGCCGCAGTTGGCACACAGAATTTCTGTGCGG
>JAYVHC010000853.1:0-6179 GCA_043771575.1 Planctomycetia bacterium | reverse complement strand
TTCGGGTTCATTGGCCCCAACGGTGCGGGCAAAACAACCAGTATGCGCATCTTGGCGACATTGGATTTGCCCGATTATGGCGATGCGCTCGTGGACGGATTTTCCGTCATCAACGACCCGGATCGCGTGCGCAAGCGGTTGGGGTTCATGCCCGATAACTTTGGCACCTATCCAAATATGAACTGCGTCGAGTATCTCGACTTCTTTGCAAGATCGTACGGTCTCGTTGGTCGCGAGCGTACCAAAGCCCTGCGTCACACCCTGGCTTACACGGGCTTGGACAAGATTGCCGAGAAATCGATACGGGGCCTTTCCAAGGGTATGCGTCAAAGGTTGTGTTTGGGCCGCGCGATGATTCACGATCCTGCGGTGTTGATTCTGGATGAACCCGCCAATGGACTCGATCCGCGGGCTCGCATCGAACTGCGGCATATGATTCGAGGCTTAGCCGCCGAAGGCAAGAGCCTGCTCGTTTCATCGCATATTCTTACCGAATTGGGTGAAATGTGCGACGCGATTGGTATCGTCGAACGCGGCCAAATGTTAGTGACCGGGACTGTGGCCGAAATCAAAGCCCGCTTGAGACCGCACATCGACGTAGTGATTCAGTTGATTGACCGCGGCGAAGGACTGGGAGAGTGGCTGGTGTCAAAGCCAAATGTCTTAAAGATACAAGCTTCGGATAGGATCGTGCGTTTTCAGTTCGCGACCACCGATGAAGTCGAACAGGCACTGTTAGTCAACTCGATCGTTACGGCAGGCTTTCCCGTGCTCGAGTATGGTACTGAAAGCCGTTCGCTTGAAGATGTCTTCTTGCAAATTACCACGGGGGCGGTTCAATGAGCCAGATCTCGCTGAGCGGTGAGCCGCCAATGTTCGCTAATGCACTTGAAGGTGACAGCCCGCACCGCATCTGCCAGATACCCGAAAAAGGCTGGGAACGGTTATGGCTGTGGGGGACTGAACGAATCAATCCCATAGTCGTGAAGGAAGTTCGTCAATCGCTTAAGAGCAGGCAATTCTCCATCTCGTTCGGACTGACACTGATCGCTGCGGTCAGCTGGACATTGATTGCCGTTTCGCTCATGGTACCCAAGATCTATTACTCGCCAGGTGGCGTACAACTGTTGACCGGCTTCTTTTGCATTCTGCAGTTTCCGCTCATGATCATTATCCCATTTAGCGCGTTTCGATCGCTAACCACAGAAACTGAAGATAGTACTTTCGAGCTGCTCAGTATCTCTGCACTCTCCGCTTGGCAGATCGTTGTGGGCAAGATGACATCGGCTTTGCTGCAGATCTTGCTGTACCTCTCGGCACTTGCGCCCTGTATTGTGCTCACCTACTTGCTGCGCGGAGTAAGTTTGGACTCGATCCTGTTCGTACTGGGACTAACAGTCACGTTCTCGGTTGGCGAAACAGCGCTCGCCCTGCTTTTGGCGGCAGTATCAAGAGCCAGAATTCTGCAAGCCGGAGCTACTGTGCTGCTGCTCATCGGTCTAATAGTTGGTTTTTTTGGGTGGATCTCAGCCATCATCGGCGGCGCGCTTGTTGAATTTTCCAATCCGCCAAAAGAATTTTATTTGGGAGTTTTTGGATTTGCGACGGTGATATGCGTCGCCCTGAATCTGATTCTTAGATCTGCGGCAGCCGCAATTGATTTTCCCAGCGAAAACCACTCGACGCCACTGCGCAAACGAGTTCTGCTGCTGGTCGGCTTGATTTTGTTTTGGTCTACGTTCGCGGTCGTTGCCAGCCGCGCGGAAGAGATTGCCTTTGTCTTTCTAACTGGGGCTTTTATTGTCTGCATGTTCATCGGTTCCCTGATGACTGGCGAACTTGGAATCATTTCGCCTCGAGCACGAAGAACACTTCCTACCACTTTTGCGGGGCGCGTGTTTCTCACTTGGTTTTATCCTGGGGCTGGCATGGGTTACATCTTCCTCGTATGCCTCTTCGCCGCATTGGTAGCCACGATGTGCTTTACGGAAGTGTATTACTCCTTCAGTATGCAAATGACTATGGGACGATCGGGTATACAGTATGTAGGCTACCTGCTACTTTGCTACTTGACCATTTACGCTGGCATAAATCGACTGATCATGATGGCTGTTGCCAAGCATATGCCTGCACGCATGTTAGGGTCAGTGGCGTTAATGGCCGTTATCCTGCTCTTCATGCACATGGGGCCGCTGGTTCTAGTATATGCCTTCAATGACTATCGCGAATTCGACTACGACTGGCATCAAGCGTTCAACATCGTCTGGACATGCTCCGAAGCGAGTGACGGCCTTACCCTCCCAGTAGAACTCAGCTTGGGCATTCTCACCCTAGCATCTATTGCCGTTTTCGGTTTGAATCTAGTACTGAGCACGCGGGACGTAATGCTCATTCGAATCGCCGAGCCACCACGCTTGCGCGCCGAAATTCGAGTCTCGAAAGTACTTCAAGCTCCCGATCCATTTGCAGAATAGCCAAGTTCCCCTAGCCGCAGCAGACTTTCTCTACTAATCATTGCACTGAAATCTAGTCCAAACACATGACCTCTCAACCACCCAACGAAGACCGTCCAGACCCATCCGAACAACCTATTCGCGCACGCGTGCCCGAACATGTCGCGCGAGGTGCTTTCAGTACCGGCGTGATTGTCATGACGGCGCAGACCGAAGTTATCCTCGACTTCATTCAGAATCTAGGACGCCCGCATCAAATTGTGGCTCGCGTCGTCATGCCGCACAGCGTTTTGCCACAATTGGTCGACGCGCTGCAGCGCAACATGGAGCTCTACAAGAATCGATGGGGGGAGCTGCCTCACATTCCGACGCTTCCACCTGTTCAAACGACCGTGGCTCACCACGGTACCGCGGCGCCCGCAGCCACTCCACAACTCGGTCAGAGCAGCTCGATTGCCACGGGCCAGTACATACCGCCGACCGAAGGGGACGCACCCGGTGGTGGAGCCGCAACTGGCAATCCAAATCAATCTTCCCAGCAGCCGAACCAACCCCAAGCGGCTAACAAATCCGTCGGGTCGGGTTTCCAGGACACCGGCACGCGCCGTCCTTCGGCTCAAGAGATTTACGACGACTTGAAGATCAAAGACGAATTGCTGTCCGGTGCCTACGCGAATGCCGTCATGATCGGTCATGGACCTCACGAGTTCAGTTTCGACTTTATTACCAACTTCTTCCCCAACTCGGCCGTGAGCGCTCGTGTCTTCCTGTCGTCAGGACAAGTGCCGAGATTCTACGACAGCCTCAAAGGAACTTGGGACCAAATGCGTTCGCGCATGCAACCGCCACCAGGTGACTTTCCTGGTCCAACCGACGTAAGCGGCTAGGGCAATCGTTTATCGGAAATCGGCTAGCGCCTCAGGCTCAATTTCGCTTGCAATTACAAAGCGGGACCTCGCTGAACAAGACTAACTTGGTGACGCTGGCGAGAAGTGTCCTTTTTATTCACTTCAGTTTAAATGTCAAAAGCTGCCATGAAGCTCATCCTCGCCAGCCAATCGCCGCGTCGCCGCGAACTTATGGACCAAGTCGGCTACCAGTACGAAATCATCGTGCCTAGCGAGTCTGCTGAATGCGGCATGTGCTCGGGTGAGTCGACACCTGAGATGGTCGCTAGGTTTGCTTACCAGAAGGCGGTCGACGTTCGACCGCGCATCCAGGGCACAGCCATCGTCATCGCTTGCGACACCGTCGCGGACATTCAAGGCCAAATGCTCGGCAAACCCAGTGACCGGGCTCACGCTGAACAGATGCTGCGGTTGCTCAGCGGTCGGATGCATCGCGTCTTCAGCGGCTTGTGCGTGTGGCGCGTGCCCGATGGTGAACCCGATGTGCGAGTGTCCAAGAGCGAGTTGATCATGGACCAGCTGAGCGATTCGCAAATCCAAACCTACCTCGACAGTGATGATTGGATCGGCAAGTCGGGCGCGTTCGGGTATCAGGACGGTCATCCCTGGCTGAAATTAGTTTCTGGTACCGCCAGCAACGTGGTAGGCCTGCCACTGGATCTGCTTCGCGAAATGCTACTAGGCTTTGTCTCAAAAGGGGTCTGACCCTCGCCGGGCATGTCGTTTTTCAGGCAGTTAGCGCAGTTAGCCTGCCCTCTGCAGGGTCAGACCGCTTTTGAGTCAAGGCCTGGCCCCGCATGGCGTTTGAGTCTGTTATCCTGCTCGTTTGAACCAAAAGCACCCGCAGCCATATCGCTGCTGAAGGGCAAACTCGCGAGTGGGATTGTTGACCAAGCCCAAAGATGAATCATCGGGTAACAGCGACCAGCGATGCAGTTTCAGCTCGGGCAATCCGGATTCAATCATGGCGGGATCGTAGATGCGATGCGCGTTGAACTGAATGCGCGGCTCGCCGATCGGCACGACAACCAGCAACGAACCACCGGGCGCGACAACTCGCTGCAATTCGGCCAATGCCCGTCGGTCGCCTTGCACGTCGAGCGGATCGCCATAGCGGCCTAATCCGATGTGTTCAATGGTATGCATGCACGAAAGACTCTCAACGCTCTGGTCAGCAAAGGTTAACTGGCACAGGTCTGCCGCGCCGCACGTTAAATTGGAAAGGGTGATGTTGGCCGGGCGGTAGTCGTAGAACTCGACGGGCACAAATGCCGATGCGATCGTTGCAAAGTAGGTGTACGAACTGATATCGATATGCTTCACCGGTCGCAGCTCGGCCAGCACTCTGGCTGCCCATGCGGTGTGATAGACGTAATGCGAGTCGAAAGGCAGATGGCCCGTTTTGTCGTCTAGCCGCGCCCATCGGTCCGACCACGTCGCCGTAAACTCGGGACGTTCGACCTGGTTTCGACGAGCGAACTCGCGGTATTGCGAAAGGTAGCCGATACGACGATAGGTTTTTGTTAGAATTTTCATCTGTTTTGCTAGCATAGCTAATGGCGCCGCATTCAGCGTTTAACGGCCGTTAAACCGATTTTGGCGCCGGCCAGTTAAAGTCTACTTCAAACCGGATCGCATCGAGTGCATTCGGTCCGAGCAGTATGTCCTACCTCTTCGACTCTCAGCAACGCCAATTCACACGAAAGCAACCAGCCCATGCTCAAACTCAAAGACGTAATCCTGTCCCTGCCCCTTTTGCTCGGTTGCTTGGCTTCGGCTCAGGCTCAATTGGCTAGCGTTCAGATCGCTGGTGCCAAGCTGACCGTGGAGGGGCAAACGGTGCTGATCAAGCTGCAAGCGAATTTCCAAGGCAACAGCCTTGAGCTGCCACGGCTGGCGGCTCCGCTGCGTTCATTGCAATGGCAAGGCGAAGAAGCCGTTTCGAACTTGAAGCTACAACCTGAACTGACGACTTGGAAAGTGACCTGGGATAAGCTGCCCAAAAGTGAAGCGACCATTGAAATGCTGCTCGACGCCCCAGCCCTGTTGATGGCTGAGTGCCAACCGATCCAAGCGACCGGCGACGGTTCTTTGTTCCTGCCGGCGCACTTGGCAACCACCACCGGTGACAAGATCCGTTACGAACCACAAACGATCAAGAACACCGTGGGGTATTGGGCTGGCATGCAGAACTCTGCCTCATGGACGTTGAAGGTTGCCGAACCCGGCAAATTCAACGTAGCGATCCTCCAAGGCTGCGGTGCAGGCAACGGCGGCAGCACCGCTGAAATTGCCTTACTCCCGGTCGCCGCTGGCGACAATCCAGCAGCTCAACTCGAATTCGAAGTTCTGGAGACGGGTCATTTTCAGAACTTTGTGTGGCGACACTTGGGCGAAATCAAGGTGACGGACTCAGGCGACTACCAACTTCGTATCCGTCCCAAAAACATCAAACGCGGCGCATTGATGGACGTGCGCGCGGTTCATTTGATTCGCTTGCCTTGACATCGGTTTACGGACCCTCCTACAGACTCTCCCGACGCATGGTCGTCGCAGCAGAAATGGTTCGATTCAGCATGAACGCCGGATTCGGAATCCAACTCACCTGACTCGCGTTCACAGAGATTGAGACCGTCACCGCAGTTCCGGCGGCTGCGTTCGCCAGCGATGGCGGGTTGACTGTCACGGTGGTGCCATTGATGGATGACGCAGCCAGCTGTGATTGCACCTGCGCGATCACGTCTTCGGCATTGGTTGAAGGAAGAATCGCCGTACGCGCGCCTTCGCGCGACGCATTGATCATTACCTGTTTGACCAT
>JAYVHC010000852.1:0-5943 GCA_043771575.1 Planctomycetia bacterium | reverse complement strand
GGCATCGGCTCCGCCACCTGCGATCCAAAACGAGGCGAACCGCTGAGTCACTTTGAATGGTACCGACGTTAACGTGCCGACACCCTTGTCACCTAGCTTTTCAAAACCACCGATCCAAAATTGGCCGTGATGACTGCTGCGCATGTCGCTCCGACGCGCTGACACGGTATCATCTTGAATCGGTTGCCCTTCGAAGGCATCGCCCGTTGCGGACCAATCCGTCAAGGTGCCCGTTTCAAAATCCAAGTTCAACGCCCGACCGTTCGCATCTGTCGCCTTCACTCCATCGGTTACTTCGGGCGCCACAGCCCCTTCGACTCGAAAACGAACAAAGTCGATACCGACCATGTGCGCTTTTACCGCTTGGGGATTTGCCCCGACAATTTCAATTGACAACTGATGCGTACCAGCGGCCAATCCAGGCGTTTTGAAACTCAGCAAACCCGTTGTCACAACAGCCGTCTCATAAAGATCAATCGGCTCCGAAAGCGGCTTTCCGTCGAGCGCAATCTGCACCACTCCATAATCCGGTGCACACGTTAAAGCGATCTCAATCGCATCCAACCGTCGCTCTGCGGTGAACTCGGCCGTTAGGCTGTCGCCGGGCTTTGCACCAGTCCACCACAATTGACTATTGTCACTCCAGCGATCACCAGGAAATCCGCCCATCCCTTGTGGGCTCGCCGTGCCGCCTGTCACTTTGACCGCGAGCGCCTCGCCTTCGATCGCTTCGGCAACCTTCCCCGTCGCGGGATCGATCGGGCTGCGCGGTCCTCGCAAATGTTTCGCACTAGTAACCACGCGCGGCTTGGGTCCATCAAAGACCTGGGGCTGAATCGCTTTCCAAGCCGCTTCGTCGACCGGCTTCTTCGCATGCAGCAGCACATGACTGCCCAGCATTCCACCGGTCGCGATATCGAGCAAACCGTCGCCGTTGATGTCATCAACGATCAACTGCCGGCCGACGCCCGCTTCACCATCCGCTTTGTACGGTAACCAATCGACGCCGTTTTTGTTTCGCACGAGTTTAAACCAGTAAACCACCGCACCCGCATCCCACATCGGGCTCGCCTTGTGATGCGAGTAGTACGTTTTGCCAGTCACGATGTCCTTCAGTCCATCGCCGTCCATGTCCGCCAAGTTGACGCTGTGCAATTCACTGAACAACACACCGTACTTATTGTCCGACTGAGCCTGCCCCATGATTACATGTTGCTTAAAGTTGATCTCCTCACCTTCGCGAACTTGTTCGTACCAAGAGAGACCAAACTCATGCGCAGCTTCGCTGGTGATCACATCGTTATCGCCGTCGCCATCGACATCGTAGGCATATATTTCCGCGCCCCCGTAGGCGCTTGAGAGCTTCGCGTTATGGAATTTCCAGCGACTGCTGTCCGCGCCCGTCGCAGGTTGCTCGAACCAACCTGCGACTTGCAGAATATCCATGCGCCCATCGCCATTGACGTCACCAATCCCCAGACCATGACCAAAGCGCTCCGTCGCCACTTTTTCAGAGATCGGATGGAATGTCCAAGTGCTCAGCGATTTCGACCAATCGATCGCTGCGTAGCCGAAGAAACCATCGCGGGTACACACCAACTCAGGTCTCTCGTCTCCGACCAGATTAGTCAACTGTGGAGATTCGTTTGATACCCAATCGAAGACCTGTACCTTCTCCCAGTGCTTGACCGGGTCACTTGCCTTTACACCCTTCAAACCGGGATTCTTGTACACGTAGGCCGGTGTGCCAGGAAAGCCAACCGTGAAGATGTCGGAGTTACCGTCGCCGTCAAAATCATAAATCCAGGCGAAGAAATGATCCGAGTAGTTTTCCATCGGTTGCGGCACGGGAGTGTAGATCTCGTGCTTCTCCGTGAAACTCGGACCCGCGAACCAATACGGCCCATAGACGACATCCTTGATTCCATCGCCGTTCAGATCACCCACTGCGGTCCCTTCAGAAAAGTACGTTTCCGTCAGCCGCTGACGTTTGAATTCATGGATGGCAAGTTCTTGTGCTAAGCTTACCGAAGTGATCGCGAGGCACAGCGACAAACTCATCAGCCTGCAAGACATCGCGGCGACCAAATGAATATCAATGGACTGCTTCATCGCAATCTCCAGAAGTTGAGGGGGAGGTTTATGCTGTTGCCTGGGGCAAGGAAGATTATAGCTGAAACTACTTACCGCGAGCGACCTCAATCGTTCCGGAAAGCTCGCTGGCTCACTTGAACGATTACGTCCGTTGGAAAAATGCGCGTTGACTTCGGTCCGTTGCCCTGCGGCAGAACGGTTGAGGACAAACTTTCTACACTTTTTATCAGCCCAGGGTCAGACCCCTTTAACGCGTGCCCGTGATTTACGTTAACTCGACTCGAAAGGTCCATCATGTTACGCCTTGCAACTCTACTCACATCCATCGCGTTATTTGCCACACCATCCTTTGCTCAACCGGTGGCAGGCGACGGCAAGCTCCGCATCATCTGCTTCGGAGCACATCCCGATGATGCCGAATACAAAAGTGGTGGATCCGCTGCGCAATGGGCCAAGCTTGGTCACCACGTCAAACTGGTTTCTGTTACCAACGGCGACATCGGTCACTGGCAGATGGCGGGCGGACCGCTCGCCAAACGCCGCACCGCGGAATCCGCGCTCGTAGCCAAACGCTTGGGAGTGACTAGCGAAGTGCTTGACATTCACGACGGTGAACTCGAACCCACTCTGGAGAATCGCCGAACCGTTACGCGACTGATTCGCGAGTGGGACGCGGACATCGTCATTGCGCACCGACCGTGGGACTATCATCCCGATCATCGGTACGTCGGCGTGCTGGTCCAAGATGCTGCTTATATGGTCATGGTTCCATTCTTTTGCCCCGACACTCCGCCGCTAAAGAAGAACCCTGTATTCCTATACTCGAGTGATAGTTTCAAGAAACCCTATCCATTCGTTGCCGATATCGCGGTAGCCATCGATGAGGTGTTTGAACAGAAAGTCGACGCGTTGCTCGCGCTCGAATCGCAAACGTTTGAAGGTGGCGCACTCGGCAGTGAAGAAGCCACCGCGGCTGCCCCACCCGCTTCGCAACCCGAACTGCGTCGCACTTGGTTGCGAGAACGTTGGGAGAAACGCTCCGCTGCCGAAGCCGACCGCTTCCGCGATTCCCTCACCCGTTGGTATGGCGAAACCAACGCTAAGTCAGTGAAATACGCCGAAACCTTCGAGGTCTGCGAATACGGCAGGCAACCAGCGCCGGAAGAGATTCGCAAACTGTTTCCGTTTCTGATCGATCCCAGTAAGTAGTCATCCTTCCGGCACTGGGTCGATATAGGACACCTAACAAGAGCCCGCTTCGCTACTGATGCAAAGCATGTTGCGTCTGCGACTTTTGGGGATTAAAAAACAACAGATTAGCAATGTCAAGCTAAACTCTCCCGTTATTCCTACAAACTGGCGATTGCCAAATTATCTTCAACTGGAAATCAGCGATTCCAAGTACCTCACGTGCCGCAACCGAAACGGGACCGCGGCCGACGGAGGCGGAACGTGGGGAACAAGTTGATGCGCAATCGCAGCCAGCAATTCAGCGATACCACGTCCCACGCTAGCACTTGTACGGATCGCTTCAAGGGGACACAACAGCCCTTCACTCAAATCAATCTTGTTCCAGGCGATCAGAGTTCGCTTGCCAGCTGCGGCTGCTTTCAAGAGCTCGTGTGTATCCGTCCAGCCAACTGTGGCATCCACCACGAATACAACCAGCTCTGCAGCAGCCACACGTAGTAACGCGCGGCGAATGCCTTCGGCCTCGATCGCATCCGTACTATCTCGAATGCCGGCGGTATCGCTGAGCGCTATGGGCCAGCCGTCAATGGCAGTCAGCACTTCGACCCAGTCCCGCGTCGTACCGGGGTCCCTATGCACAATCACGCGTTCGCGGCCGACGATCGCATTCAGCAAGCTACTCTTTCCAGTGTTGGGTGGCCCAGCCAATACGACTTGCCAAGGCTCCGCCAAATGCAGCCCCAAATTGCTCCATCGCAACAACTCTTCCACCTTCGACCGCACTGCTGCTCCGCCCTGACTTCGAAACCGATCTGCAATGGTCACGATAGCATCACCCAGCGCGCCATTCAGCTGGTCAAGCAAAATCGCAGCCGCGCGATCCGTTGTCGCTCTCTGCAAATCCATCGCGGCCTCGCATTTGAACTCGCAATCGGATTCCATCGGGAAATCGACTGTCGCAACCTGTTGGCAACCATGAGTGACCAAATCATTTAATATCATCTGGCACACCGCATGGCCACCATGACAATGGATCTCGATGGTCTGCGCGTCGGTACGACAAACGACCACTTGCTCTGCCGCAACCATTCCTTCCGCAGCATTCCATAGACCGTAGCGCACGCGCCCCAACGGGAATGCATCGATTGGAGAGTGCTTGCACTTCACTAACCGACCAACAATCTCAACCGCCAACGGCCCATGCACGGCAATCGTTGCAATCGCTGACGGAAAGGCGGGTGTCAACCTTGCGGCAACGGTCAGCGCCGCCGCTGCCCCCATCGCAGAATTCATAATCCATCCGCCGAGCGACGCAGGTTTAACAGAAACTCTGCCTGCTGTAGCAATTGGTCTTCAAACTCCAATCGAATCACATCGCTGCGTTTCAGCTCTGCAATTGCGTGCTCGTGCTCACGAATGATGCCCTTGGCAATTCGCAATATTTTTCGCCGACTGAGCGTCGCCGTTAGTACGGCCATGCAATAGATCGCTAGCGGCAACGCCGACAACACGAGGCTCGTCAGCATCAAGCCGGCTGGCGGATGCGGAAAGCTTTCCAGGTGCGTTTCGGATCCACCGAGTGCCTGGAGAGACGCTGCAAAGTACTCGCGATAAACGACAACGATCGGCCCGGCCATGAAAATCCAAAACAAAATCGTCCCTAACAAAGCCAGCAACTGCACCCAGAGATTCGCCGTTGCGTTGGCTGTGATTGCGACATCGAAAATCCGCTGCGAACGATTTTGCAACTCATCGATCCCAGACAAACTCATGCCGCTCGACAGAGTTCCATCAACTGCTTTGGATCGTTCATCTTGCGGTCGCAGCTTCATCACTGCCCGATGGAACTGATCGCACAGTGGCCGAAGTCGCTCTTCGACCTGTCGCTGTGTGCGTTGCCGAATCCCATCGCGAATCTCTGTATTAAAATCGCGAGACTGCCTTGCGTTTCTAGCCCATGACGCAAGCGCACCGAATAAACTTGGTATGCTGCCCGCGAGTGCCAGCACTACGCGGTCCCAGGCCCCTTGCGTCAGATTTAAGGTTGACATGACTGTGCGATATGGAAACCACAGCAGCGAAGTATCGCTCACCAACCTCGTTCGCAATCGCATGCGCACTCCGGTCTCCAATACCGAACTACTGCCGAGCAGCGATTCGAGCACGCGATCCGGCAAACTCTCCGTCTCCTGATTCAATCGATCGACGGCCGCCGCCAATTGCGGCAACTCGGTCCCAATCAACTTCGCCACATCGGTCCGAAGTCGTTGTTGAGCCGACTGCAATCGCGAGTCGCGTGCGCTCGATAAACTCAACTCGCTCAATTCCAATTCGCTCAAGCGATCGATGAGTTGGCCCACAAAAGATGTTGACGAATTCTCTTCGTTCCCAGTAATCTCAAAATCCGGTACCAGGACTTCCGCTACTAAACGGACCTTCGGCGCGCGCAGTTGTAGTTGCTCGCGCAATGCCCGCAGGTCGTTCCGCAATTGACTTGCCAGGGCTGAACCCTCTTGAGTCTCTTCTGGCTCGACGGAACTGATCACCGGAATACAAACTGCGCCATCAATTCTGGCGGCAATCAACAAATTCGATGCCGCCCGCAATTGGTCGCGTGCAATCACCAGCAACTTGATCGGTGCCAGGGATAACGCATCG
>JAYVHC010000851.1:0-8198 GCA_043771575.1 Planctomycetia bacterium | reverse complement strand
TGGAGAGCGCTCAGCATCGTGCTCAGCAATTCCTGACGGCGAATGGGTTTTGTCAGGTAGGCGTTCATGCCTAGCTCGTGACAACGAGCGGCGCTCGCGTGACGGTCAGCCGAGGAAAGCATCATCAACAGTGTTCCGACAAGCTCCGGTTTCTGTTGGATTTGCTCAGCCAAAGTGAAGCCATCCATCTCGGGCATCGAGTTGTCCAACAATACGAGCTTGAATGGTATTCCTGCCTGACATGCGGAGTACATCGCCTGCAGCGCTTCGCGACCACTCTGTACCACAGTCGGTTTCATTCCCCAGCTACTTAACAGCTCCTGTAATATGCGGCAGTTGGTGGCGTTATCATCCACAACGAGCACCGGTACTCCCTGCATTTTTGCCACCCCAGTCGGAACCCGCCTTGGAATCAACGCTTTCGACTCACTAAACTGGGCTGTAAAGTGAAACGTACTCCCTTTATTTTCTTCACTCTCGACCCAGATTTGTCCATTCATCATGCGGACCAATTGCGACGTAATCGCCAGCCCCAAGCCTGTGCCACCGTACTTGCGCGTGGTGGACATATCCACTTGAGAAAATGCTTTGAACAAACGATCCAGCTTGTCGGTTGGAATGCCTATGCCGGTGTCGGAAATCGCGAAATGCAAACCGATAAGACCGTTTTGCTGTGACTTCTTATCCACATGCATTAAGACCTCCCCTGCGGATGTAAATTTAATGGCGTTGCCGAGCAAATTGACGATTATCTGTCGTAAACGGCCCGGATCGCCCACCAGACCCTCAGGGACATCCTGAGATACATGGCAGGCCAATTCTAGTCTCTTGCTGTGCGCCCGAATCGCTAACGTATTGACAGTGTCATCCAGTTGGTCACGCAGATTAAACTCGATTGGATCCAAGTCCAACTTACCTGCCTCAATCTTTGAAAAATCCAGAATGTCATTGATCACTGCAAGTAGATAGTCAGCAGAGGTTTTCACCAACTCCAAATATTCATGTTGCTCGGGGGTTAAATCCGTGTCGAGTGCCAATTCCGTCATGCCAATGATGCCGTTCATAGGAGTTCGAATCTCGTGACTCATATTTGCCAAGAATTCACCCTTGGCCCGATTAGAGTCCTCGGCAACCTGCTTAGCCATGCGCAATTCGGCCATCGCCTCTTCGAGTTCCGCCGTGCGCTCTTCGACACGTTTCTCAAGCTTCAAATTCAGTTCGCGAACTTCGCATTCGGCAGTCTTTTGTTGAGTCATGTGTATTTGAATCGCGGCCGCCATGGTCTCCATGCTACGAGCCAGTTCTCCCAATTCGTCTCGCGAATGCACATCAATTGCATTGACTGTTTCTCGTCTAGCGATCCGTACCGCAGCGTCCTTGAGCGTTTCAATAGGTCGTACGATGCTGCGCGTGATCAAATAACCTATGGCCGCGACTGCCAGCGTTAACAGCGTGATCACACCCAGCGACACACGAAACACTTGCAAGTTCTGCAAATTGGCATCCTGATAAACACGGTCGGCACTCGCAATTTTGGCTTGTTTCCATTCATTGAGCTTTCCGCTGGCAATCTCAAACTGTTGTTGTTCAGCCCCAGTTGCGTTGATGAAGGCTTCTTCGCGGTAACTTTCGACCGCTTTTTGGATCGTGACCTCCTTGATCTGCTTGTACTGTTCCCACGCGTCGCGCAGCGATTGAAAGGTAAGTCGTTCCTCTGCAGTAATTTCAGCGGGCCAGCTCTCTAGGTTGTCATCGAGCAATTTGGTGAGTGCGCGTTGTCGCTCGACTAACTCTTGCTGTAGCTTTGGATTCGGTGCCAGTACGACCGACAAGGTAAGTTGCCGCAACTCATTTAAGGGGGTCGAAATTTCCTGCGCACTAACGCGAAACTCTTTAGCAGTTTCGTAAACGCTTTCGACTCGCTTGAAGGTGGAATTGATATTCGTAATGCCATAAATCCCCATACCGATGAATGCGAAAACGGCTATAAAAACCATCCAAAACAGTTTTCTTAAGACACCGCGTTGTATCAGCACTGGCACCGCCCTCACGGTTGAATGACTCGAATGATTTCCACTGGTCGTTTGAGGATCTCGGAATACGTCCCCTTCCGTACCGACCAATGTTGGTCAGCTATCTGGATCTTCCACATGGGCAGGCAGGCCATCTTGTAGGGTTGAAATATGACCTCCTTGTTCACTGCAAACACCTTGTTAGGCGTCGGCACAAACAGCATGTAGCCTTCATTATAAGCCCGACGCATGATTTTCTCGCAAATAGCGGCAAATTCCGCCGTGTCGTCGACGGATGTACGAAACAACTCGTCCATAAAGCCGATCATGGTGGGGTCAGGAAATACGGCTTGACCTGCAGCGGCTCCTCTGCGCTAGCTGAATTCACGAATGACAAGCCGCACAGAATTGCAATCAGTCGACTTGTGAACCGCCAAGTTAGCATGGTAGCTCCAGCTTTTCGATGATGGACGATCTGATTAACGGTAGCCGAAATATGCCCGTTGTTTGATCACTTCGGCAACTTGTGTCGGGACCAGCTCCTCCCAAGTTGGATCGCACGCTTCAATTCTACTCAGGACGTCGCGGGAATAGATGGGCAAACAGGCTTCATTGAAATTGTTCAACTGCTCAATTCGACCTTGCTCAACCAGGTACTCATAAAGTTTGCGCAGATCGGGAGCGACTTCTAGGTTTTGCACGGCCGTGAAATCGCCAGACTTCGCGTCAAACAACGGATAGATATACAGCTTGAGGTCGTTCTTAAAGAGCCGACCAAAGGATTCTAAGATTCCGCCCTGCAACTGTGTGTAATATTTCTTGTCGAACAGTTCGCGTAGGCTTGGAATCCCCATGGTGATTCCTATCTGAGCGCGGGTATGCCTGGCCAAATACGCAGCCAATCGATAGTATTCAAAGTAATCGGAAATGAGCACGGTCACTCCGGTAGCGGCCAGCAGATCCGCCCGTGCCAAAAAATCTCGAAAGTCAACTTGGCCGCCGACCATAAGGTTGCTCATGGTGATTTCCATGAGTTGAACGATTTTGCTGGAATCAACGCCAGGCTCGGCTGCGAATTTTTCGTGCGCACATCGCAACATGTCCACATTGGCGAGGGTCACAGGACGAAAGCTACCGCGTTCTACCAAAATGGGTTTTTTATAGAGCACTTCCGAAGGTTGAAGCACGGTGCCATTGGCGGCAAACATCGCCGCCTCACTCAAGCCCAGCTGCACAAGCTTCATGCTCATCACGCGGTTATCGACATGCTGAAAGGCGTTACCGGAGAATTCGATCATATCAATCTCGATGCGCTCCACGCTCAATCCGTCCAGCAGTGACTCGATGAAACGATCCGGAGCATCACGCAAGCAGAAAGCAGCAAACATCAGGTTGACGCCCACTACGCCTAACGCCTCTTGTTGTAAGACGTTGTCGCTATCAAGCATCCTTACATGGACAATGACTTGACTTTCGACGTCGCGGGGGACCGCTTGAAATTTTACTCCCATCCATCCGTGGCATTCATTTGTACCTTTGAAATTGCGCGCTGACACCGTGTCCGCGAAAGCAAAAAATGCGGTTCGATCTCCGCGTAAATCTCGAAGCAGAGTGAGATTACTTTCATACTCTTTGTCAAGCATGCTTTGAAGACGCGGTCGACAGACATAGCGCTCACAGGGTCCATAGATCGCGTCACTGAACACCATGTCGTAAGCCGAGATGCTTCTGGCGATGGTGCCCGCCGCGCCACCAACTCGAAAGAACCATCTCACAACTTCTTGGCCAGCCCCAATTTCAGCAAACGCTCCATAGCGCTGTAGATCCAAATTGATACGCAAAGCTTTTTGTCGAGTATCCAATACCTCGGCTTGCCCAGCACCCGCCAATATGTTCACGTTTTAGCCCCCATGCAAAATGCCGGCGGATTCATAACACGCGCAGCCATCACCGGCCACACTCGCTAGCCTTCGGTGTCGCGTTCCACCACGGCCTTGGCGGCGCGCAGTGATCGTTCCAAGTTTACGATCCGTTCGGCCGCTCGCAGTCGAGCGTGCAGTTCATCATGATCAAAGGGCTTACTAACGAATTCGTCGGCGCCTGACTGCATCCCCTCAACGAAATCTCCTTTGTTCGACTTCGAAGTCAAAAGGATCGTGTAAATGTATCCATTTTGGCTTTGTTCTCGAATTCGACGAATCAATTCCGGTCCGTCCACTTTCGGCATCATCCAGTCGCAGATGACAATCGGAAACTCCCCGTCTTGAATTCTCTGCCAGGCTTGTTCACCATCGGTCGTGACCTCGACCTCGTATTCCCATTTTCGCAAATAACTTTCGAGCAGTCGCCGCGAAACTGGATCGTCGTCCGCAATTAAGACCTTCATAGGGGAAGCCTGCCAAGTTCACTTTTTGTAGAAACTGCACATTCAACCAGAACTTCTGGTAGGTGCTTAGTTTTCGATGAAGAATCGAGTTCCTGACTAACGTCGAATAGTCTGAAAAACCGTTGGATGCATAGCTTATTCTACTCCTCCTCGTGAAGATACATAGTGATCGCAAACTTCATCTAGGCGATCTGAATCGCAGCCAATTCAGTCCCTCAAACCGCTGGCGACACTGTGGCTTTCTGTGTGCGAATGGTAGAATCTGCCAATCGCGCTTGAATTTGCATATCCGATAGCCAATCATGTGCAAGCCGCTGAGTCAACTGTGGATCGCAAGTTAACGATTTAGGAATCGACGATGGAATCGATTAAAGGCAAAGCGTTGGTCGCATCCCCCTATTTAACTGAACGGAATTTTCTGCGGTCTGTCGTGTACATTTTGCGACACGACGACGCAGGCGCCTTGGGTTTGATCTTGAATCGACCGACGTCCGTGCGCGTTAGCGAATTGTTGGAACAGTTTCTAGGTCATCCCACCGAGAACACTGAACCGATTTACCATGGAGGTCCGGTGGATGGTCCCCTCCTGGTTCTGCATGATCGGGTTGGCGACGGATCGGAAGAGTTTGATTTTTGCTCAGAGTTGGGTATTCACATTGCCACCGATCAGGCGACGCTGGTGGATCTTTGGCAAAAACACGATTGCCGATTTCGGACTTTCAACGGCTACTCGGGTTGGGGTGCTGGTCAATTGGAGGCAGAACTGACGGCGGGCGGTTGGCTCGTATGGGACGCGCCACCGGAGACAGTTTTCGCTGATCCGGAACCAATGTGGAAGCAAGCGGTCCAGCAAATCGGCCGCGATATACTAGGAACCCAAATCGACGCGTCGCGAATACCCAAAGACCCAGCGGTAAATTAATTACTGCACTGATGGTAAGCACCTGTGCATAAGTCTTCGAACAGAACGCTCCACTAGGGGTTTGTGGGCAATTCGAAAGCGGCGGCTTCGCGGTCGTTGCGGACGACCAGCGTACTACCAGCCAGCGCGAGGTTGTTCCATGTCTTGCTAAACAGCGCGTTGAATTTCGCGAACTCGTGATGACCATCAGGCGACGCTGCGACTAAGACAATTTCGCCCGACTCGGACTGGATGAGCAGCTTGTCGCCCACCAATAACATTTGTCCATGGCCGTATCGACCTCGCTTCCACCGTCGCGCGCCATCGTTGAGGTCGAGACAGGTTAAGATGCCGTTGTCGAGTCCGAAAATGTGCTGTCCATAAACTATAAAATTCGACATCTTGGATTTTAGATTTTTTGAAAGCCAGACAACATTGACGTCGAATCCGCTGTGATTGCGTTGTATTTTAAGCAGTGCAGTACCATTGTCGTAGCCAGAAGAAATCAACACTCGCGTACAATCCGATGTTGCCGATGCGTCCACTGGTAGCACAACGGGTTGGGCCACGTTCACTCTTTGCGATTCACCTTGCGTGAGCCAAGGATGCAACCATTGAGTTGTGCCATCCATTGCGTAGGATCGCAACCCAGCTCCATTAAAGCTAAGCAACTGACGTTCACCACAGATCTGAGATTGTATGGGTGATGCGTATGCTGCACGATCGCTGCCATTTCGCCAGAATTCCTCGCCTGTTTCTAGCGAGTAGGAAAGGGCTGAAGCACCTTCCCCTGCGCCTGGCGTGACGACGACTTGGCCATCAATTACCAGCGGTGAACCAGACATTCCCCATAGCAGATTCTGCTGCTTAGGGTCGGGCAACGTGTCGCGTTTCCAAATCAGTCTGCCGGTTGCAAGTTCCAGGCAAGTCAAAGTGCCATTCGCGCCCATCGAAAGCACTTTTCCTGCGTGAATCGTGGGTGTGGAGCGTGGACCGTCACCATGCTCGTCTTCGAAGCGCACCGGTTCACTGTGACACCAGAGCTCGTCGCCAGTTCGCAAAGCGTAACACACCACACACTCCGAATCACCGCGTTGTTCAAGGTTGATGGCTGCAGCGCCCACGACCGCGAAGCTGGACCATCCCAAACCCACTGGATGTCGCCACAGCAATTTGGGTGGTCGCTGATCCCAATCGGTCGCCAAATTCACGCCCGATACTGTGGCATCGCGCCGAGCGCCCAGGAATCCTGGGAAGTCATTTTCTGTCTCTGCAAATACACTTCGGAACTCTGAATGCCTTGCGGAACTAGATGTCGATGTCAGATAAGTCGCGATTTCTTGTTCTGCTGTGGGCGACCAACGCCAAGCGAGGCGCGGCAGCATGTTTCCATAGAAGCTCTCGATACGAACCGCACGATAAAATGCGTACCCAGAAATCGCGAGCAACGCCGTCAATGCGGCGACGGTCTTCAATTTCGGACGAATCCAGGCGATCGCCAACACCATTGCCGCCAACGCCACTGCGATCATTGCCAGCGGCAAGCGCATACCGTCCAGCCCCAAGTAGATCGAACGCGTGTCGACTTCTTGAAGTGATCGCACAACGGTAATGACCAGCCCAAGCACCAGCCCCAAGCCGACAGGCATCGCTAACAAAAACCAGGGCGAGCACTTCTCGGGGGCTTGATTTGGAAATTCTGAGCGATTCGGTGCCGAATTTGATTGTGGAGAAAGCATCAGTGAGAGCTCGTGAAACATAAGTGAAAGTTGAGACATTCAAATTTAGACCCAACTTCATGTACAAGCCTATCGAGGTTACGAAAACAGCAAGAACCCACTGCATCGATCGGAGCGAAGTTAACGATTAATCACCCTGCACCGCGCACCAGCCCCTCTTGGATGAGCGCTGAAAAGCATTTTCATGCTGCGCTCCCGTCGACGCTCCGGCGTGCCCAACCGGTGCGTGTTTGGAGATCTGTCCCAGCGCGGAGAGCGAAGCGTCTTTGGCATTGGGCGTGAGACACCGGAATGGTGGCAAAATAGTCTCAAAAAACCCAGAGGGCGACACATATCAATGAAGAGAAATACTCACTCTTCGTGGCTCTTTTGGAGGCAATCCGGTTACGCCATCCGGAAAAAAGGCTCGTGTTTGAAGGAAGAACAATGCATTTTAAGAGTCGGGGCGACAAGACACCAGTTAAACTTTTTTTGAATAGGAGTGCGTGAGGAGAGTCTATCTTCCCCATGCCTCGAGCTGAACGAATCACTGTGGTCTGGGTCTCGGAGCCGGTAATTGGGGCGTGGACGGTATACAATCAGTTGGACGCTTCGTATTCCCCGAGCCCAATTATGTCCGATTTTACCAACATCCTGAGCCAGATCGAATCCGGTGATGCGTCGGCGGCCGAACAGCTTTTACCGCTGGTGTACAAAGAATTACGCAAACTGGCTGCCGCGAAGTTGGCTCACGAAAAACCGGGGCAGACGCTACAAGCGACCGCGCTAGTGCACGATGCCTACTTGCGGTTAGTAGATGTCGACAAGCCTCAGCATTGGGACTCCCGCGGCCACTTCTTCGCGGCAGCAGCCGAGGCGATGCGGCGGATTCTCGTGGACACTGCGCGCAAGAAACGGCGCCTGAAACACGGTGGTGGGCTAAAGCGTGTTAGTCTTGATTCCGCGTGCACGCTGAGCGAGGATCCAGGTGAGGATTTGCTGGCCCTCGATGAGGTCTTGACCAAGTTCATGACCCTGGACCCTCTCAAGGCCGAATTGGTCAAGCTCCGTTTCTTTGCAGGGATGACCATTCCTGAAGCAGCCGACGTGCTCAAAATGTCCCACGCAACTGCTGAAAGATACTGGACTTACGCACGCGTCTGGCTATATTGCGAACTCGG
>JAYVHC010000850.1:0-3074 GCA_043771575.1 Planctomycetia bacterium | reverse complement strand
ATGACCATAAAGCCATACCGCTTCGACAGTTTCACTACTTCGTCGAAGAAACTCTGCTCTACGGTCACCGTCGACGGATTGTGCGGATAGTTGATGATCAGCAATTTTGGCTTCGGGTAGAAATGCTGGCACGTGTAAGCGATGTTCGCTAAGAATTTTTCACTGTCGGCAACTTCCAGTGCAACTACATTGCCAGCAGCCAAAATTACGCCGTACATGTGAACTGGAAAATAGGGAGCTGGGATCATCGCTGTATCGCCCGGGCCCATCAGCGACAGGCACATGTGGCTGAAGCCCTCTTTACTCCCCAAGCATACGATGGCCTCCGTTTCCGGATCGAGCCGCACGCCATACTTTCGAAAATATTTGCTTGTTAGCTCGCGGCGCAAATTCAGCAGGCCATTCGATTTGCTGTAGCCATGATTGCGTTCATCATACGCGGCCTCGCACAATTTTTCCATGATGATCCGCTCAGGTGGATCGGATGGATTGCCCATCCCCAGGTCGATTACATCGTTCCCCGCCCGCCGTTTCTGGTACAGCGTATTGTTGATCCGCCCAAACAGGTAGGGTGGCAAGCGATGTACGCGCGACGCGTATTCAACGCGAAAGGGTTGACCAGCATTGTTGTTTGGAACCGATGCAGAACCGTTTTGTTCGTTCATAGCAGTTGGTAAAAAGTTGTACAAAAAGAGGCGAGTGTGGATGCTCCGGCAGCTTATTGTCACCTTGCGTTGGATTTTTCGCCAGCGGGTTTAGATTTCCTTTCCAAGCCGCAATGACTACTCTGAATTAGAAATTTCCCCTCAAAATTTGACTTTGAAAAACAAGTACGCTAGTTTGTCACCGTCAATTTCAGCCCCCGATGATGAAACTGCTCGTCTACGGTTCAAACCTTGCGGATTCTGTTACGTTTGGAGCGCCGAACCGAGGATAAGTTACTGCGATCGCAAATTTTGGTGGTACGATCACCCAATACACATTCAACACTTCGTGGGTCGACAACGTCATTGGATACCTAGCTGCTGGGAACGATGTTTGGTCTGGTAGTTCGCTCGAGAGGTCAAAGGGGCAACTCGAGATGAAAGTGTAAACTAGTGATCTTGGGTAAGCCTCCAACCAGCGGCGAATGTTAACTCAAGGGCAAATGAGGACCTGAATCGCTATGTTTCTCCACTACAAAAATCGTTTAAGCTGCAGCCGCGCTGGCTACCGGTTAAACGAATTCGCCGCTGAGTAACGCAAAATTCATGCGAGTCTATTGCTGATAAGGCAGCAGTCTCCAACGGTGACGCATTACCCCCGTGCCACCCACTGCACAAGTTGCTTGAACGACGGTGCCTTACCTTGCATCAAGATTCCGATTCGGAAAATGCGGCCGCCAACCCAAACGCAAAACACAGTGAAGGCAATCACACCTATCGTTGAAACGACGAGCTCCCATGGCTGCACATTGGCGTCCATCGCTTGCCGTAGGAGCATCATCATCGGAGTCGTTGGCGGGAAAAGAGAAACAGCACGAGCTATCAAACCATCAGGATTGCGAATGATCAGCCCGACCAGCATCATTGGCAATATGATGGGCATCATCACCGGCAACATCAGTGCTTGTGGCTCCTTCATATCACTGCACGCAGCGCCAATTGCGCTGAATAGCGAGCCATACATAATCACGGCCAGCACAAGATAGAACATGAACCACAGAAGCAACGAAAGAGGAATGTACTCGCCAAAGCCGTAATAGTTGACGGCGAATAGCGTGCCGGCAACGTAAACTACCGAAAGCAACAGAGCTACGCCGATCATGCCGGTCAACTTGCCCATCATCAGCTGAAACGGCTGGACCGAACCGAGCAGCACTTCGGAGATTTTTTGCATCTTTTCTTCCAGGACGCTCTGAAGCAATGGCGTCGACCCCACCATGACCATCATGAACATCAACATCATCATCCCTAGTCCAACCGCCAACTGCGCTGCAGTCTTGATGTTCCCTTCGTCATCGATCGCCTCACCCGTCGCTTCGTCGCGTGTTGTCAAACCTAACATCACTACAGGCGGCTTTTGGTCGAAAATTGCTTTTTGTGACTTCTCATCAACACTAGTCAAACCGAAGCGCGTGATTAACGTGACTTGAATCAATGACCAGCGATAGAAATCTACGGCCCCCGTATTCGTTGGTTTCGTTTGGAATCGACACAGCGCCGGATCGTTGCCGTCATTTACCTTCTCTTCTTTTGCACCCGCTTTGGGTTTGCCAATTGCACCTAGAATCGCCGCAAGGGTCGCCCGCTGATTATTAGCTTCCGGCCCAATCTCAAGAAACCCGATGATCTCATGGTCCTTCACTCGCTTCGAAAGTTCAACGCGTTGATCTTCTATCGCTGCGAAGTCAGAACTGCTAGGCGGCACAATATCCAATTTGAATTCAGGCGATGAGCGTTCACCGGTCTTCTTATTCACCGAGTCTTCCGCATTCCGTTTTTCAACCGCAGTCTGCAAGATCGGAGCGATCTTGCCGCCTGGCGTGCGGTCGACAATCGCAATCGTTTGCGAGCCTCGATCTTCGAACCTCTCCGTAACGATCGAAACTACCACGCTGCCACACATCAAGATCGGCATCAACACGATGCCCACCACGAACGCTTTCGTCCGGACTGTCGCGTTGAATTCGCGCCACGCAATCACCCAAGTTTTACGCATAGTTGAAATCGATTTCAGAGGAGCTTGCAGTACTGTTCATTCGCCCTGGCGCACCGGCAAAGCGCTTTCCTCGGCCTCTTCAGTACTTGGATTTGCGATACGCACAAAGATATCATGTAAGCTCGGACGGCTGACTTCGAAATGCGCGACTGGCCCTAGCTCAATTAATCTATGGAGAACTGCTTGCGTGTCCGCACCGTCCGCAACTCGCAATTCTTTGAAGTGCCCCAAATCCTTTACACCCGTCACGTGGGGAATGCGTTCAAACGCTCTCGTGCCAAACGTGTTTCCTTCCAGTCGCACACGAATCACGTCCGTGCCGTACTGGTTCTGGATTGACTCCAGAGTCCCGTCGAGCACCTTGTCGCCGCGAT
>JAYVHC010000849.1:0-2774 GCA_043771575.1 Planctomycetia bacterium | reverse complement strand
GATCGTGCAAACACAAGGCACAGGCGAGTTGACTTTGACGCCGCCGGCGCCAGTTCCTGTGGTGGTAGCTGCAGCGCCAGTTCCGGTTGTTGCGCCAGTGGCTGCACCGGTTGCCGCGCCGCCCAAGCCCCTCAGTCGTCTTGAACAATTACGTCAGGCTCAACAAGCGCTTACCAAACCTGCGGGGCAGTAGCCGTACATTCCGGATTTCGCCGCGCCTCAAGCCAGCTTCGACACCGCAAGGGTGAACAGCTCGCTAGTAAATCACCAATCGAAAACGAAGTAAATAACGGAACGCCTTTTATGTCCAGACGAATGATGAATCTGAGAATAGTCGTCGCATTACTTAGCTCCCTTGCTGCGCATTGGTCGATGGCACAAGATGTGAGTTGGAAGTCGTTGGCCATCTTTCCGTCGGACATTAAGCTCAACACTGCGGCCGATTTCCAGAATGTGATTGCGGTCGCGTCGCGCTCCGATGGCATTACGCTGGACGTGACCGACAAAGTGCAATGGAAGCTTGAGAATGAAGCGCTCGTCAAGTTCGAGAATTTTCGCTTGACGCCTGTCGCTGATGGACAATCGAAACTACTCGCAACTTGGGAAGCCATGTCTGCCGAAGCGACGCTGACGGTCGTCGAAGCGACCAAGCCTCGTGACATTAGTTTCCACCTCGACGTGATGCCAGTTCTAACACGTTCAGGTTGCAACACCGGTTCGTGCCACGGTGCGGCGCGAGGCAAAGACGGTTTTCGCTTGTCGCTCTTCGGCTTCGATCCGGTGGGCGACTTCCAACGCATCACTCGCGAAATTGGCGTGCGGCGTATCAACCTTGCCATTCCAGACCAGAGTCTGATTCTGCTGAAGTCAGTCGGCAATGTACCCCACTCCGGTGGCAAGCGAATGGAACCCGGCAGCGATTACGAGAAGACGCTGCTGACATGGTTGAAAGCCAACGCACCGATGGATACTGTCACTCCGCCAACATGCACGAAAGTTGAATTGTTCCCGTCGCAAGCGGTGCTGGAAGGCGAAGGCGCAACGCAACGGCTGGTTGCGGTTGCACACTACAGTGACGGCACCACCCGCGATGTAACTTCACTGGCGGCATTTACTACCAACAATGAACGCTCGGCTGCGGTCACGAACCTGGGCGCTGTGACGGGTGGCTTACGTGGCGAGGCCTTCGTGATGGCTCGCTTTGATACGCATACTGTTGGCACGCAAGTTCTGGCGCTACCTGCGGGATTACAATACACTGCACCGGAGAGTTCCGGCAATTACATCGATCAACTGGTTGGTGAGAAGCTGAAGAAACTTCGCATTCTCCCGAGCGGTAAATGCAGCGACGAAGAATTCTTGCGACGCGTGACGATCGACATTGTGGGAGTACTGCCGACGCCTGAGGAATTCGAACGCTTCGCAGCCGACACCACCAGTGACAAACGCGCGAAGTTGATTGAATCGCTGCTCGAACGCAAAGAATTTAGTGAGATTTGGGCGATGAAGTGGTCGCAGCTACTACTGATTAAGAGCGACAATCAAGTCAGTTATAAGGCTGCGTTCCAGTACTCAAGTTGGCTGACGAATCAGATCGCCGCCAATATTCCTATCGATCAAATTGTTCGCCAACTGGTAGCGAGCAACGGTGGCGTGTTCGAACAACCGGCTACTAATTTTTATCAAGTCGAGCGCGACACGCTGAAGACGGCCGAGAACGTCGCGCAGGTCTTCATGGGCATCCGCACTCAATGCGCCCAGTGCCACAACCATCCCTTCGATCGTTGGACGATGAACGACTACTATGGATTTGCTTCGTTTTTCTCGCAGATCGGTCGCAAGAATGGCGAGGACTATCGCGAGATTATCGTCTTTGATCGCCAAGGCGGAGAAGTTAATCATCCCGTCACTGGCAAACCTCAGCCGCCAACTTTCCTCGGTGGACCAGTGCCTGAAATCAAAGGCCGTGATCGCCGCGAAGTGCTCGCATCCTGGATCACCAGCCCCGACAATCCATTCTTCGCAACCAGCATTGCCAACCGTGTGTGGGCTCATTTCTTCGGTATGGGCATTGTCAATCCGGTCGACGATATTCGAGTTAGCAATCCTGCCAGCAACCCCGAGTTGTTTAATGAACTTGGTCGCCGCTTGACCGATTACAAGTTTGATTTGAAGCAACTTGTGCGCGACATCTGCAATTCAGAGACCTATCAGCGCACGACCGAGCCGAACGAGACCAATAAAGGCGACACTCGCAACTTTGCGTTTTCGCGCGTTCGTCGCGTGCCTGCCGAGATGCTCCTTGACTGTATATCGCAAGCGACCGACACCAAAGAAAAGTACCGCGGTCTGCCGCTGGGAGCTAAAGCAGTTCAGATCGCCGACGGAACGACCAGCAATTATTTCTTGACTACTTTTGGACGCTCGCCACGCACTACCGTTTGCGAAGCAGAGGCGACCACCGATCCGTCGCTTTCGCAAGCCTTGCATCTCATCAATGGGAATTCGAGTGTGGGCAAAATTGCTCAAGGTAACCTAGTTAAACGCTGGCTGGATGAAGCCAAAACACCTCCCCAAATTATCGATTTGATCTATGTTCGAGCCCTGTCGCGGCATGCTTTGCCGGCCGAGCTTGACAGCCTGGGCAAAATGGTAGCCGAGTCTGCCAACCCTCAACTGGGACTTGAAGACGTGTTCTGGGCAGTCTTGAACAGCCGCGAGTTCATGTTTAATCACTAAGCCGTACAAATTTTACTTTTTGATGGAACCTGATC
>JAYVHC010000848.1:0-3151 GCA_043771575.1 Planctomycetia bacterium | reverse complement strand
CTTGCGACGGGTGGATACGACGGCCGCATTCGTTTCTATGATGTCGAAAAAGGAGAGCTGCGAAAGGAAATCGACGGTGTTCCGTATAAAACTACGTTTTCCTATGATACAAAGCACTTTTTGACACTTCTCGCCGATCGCCACCTCGAACACGCTCGTTCCCAGGCTCCTGCCTGGGAATGAGCTGTATTGGAGGCTCTGCCTCCCGTAGACGTCGATCAAACCACAATTCGGCAGGCAGAGCCTGCAGTTCATTGGGTGCCCAGGCGGAGCCTGGGAACCAGATGGTGGTGTTCAGCGAGAAGTGTCCACTTTTTGCTAATTAAATACTTGGCAATCGCCTTAAATCGGGGTTGACTTTTGGTTATCGTTATATTTCCACCCCCAAAACAACTACCCCTGTAAGTAGGGCCCAGTGTTTGCCAATAACGCATCGTATCCTACGCAAGACTTTTGAATTGAGCCTATCGCACAAGGGGGTTCAACTCGCGCAGTTTAGGCTCGGTGGCTAGCTCAACTGTGCCCGGCTCGCGCGGAGTGTTTTCGACTGAATTCAGCACAGGTACCGGATTGCTTGTGTCGGCACTATGCAACAAATGTCTGTGATGCGTGCAGCAACCACACGCTGGACATGGCACTATGATTTGCTCTTTGATAACTTCGGGGATGCACTCGTAAACGGTTTTCTTTCCGCACTCAATTGACTTTTTGACGAGCACGGTGCGAGTCTTGCCGCAAGCCTTACATTGTGGGCAGACATGATGATGCCCAATCGGTGCAACGCAGTGTTCGCAGTACGGTACTTCTTTCTTCTCATAAACCGTCTTTTTGATCGGTTCTTGCTTGGTAACCATCTTGCAAATCGTGCGGCTGACTTCAACCACTTGGACCCCCTGATTGCATCCGCACTGCGGGCATGGCACCTCATCGGCTTGCGCGGTGGCCATGCCGAAGCAAGCTAAGGAAGCCATCACAAGAATAGTGTTCCAAATTTTGTTAAAGGTGTGTTGATTCATTCTGAGTCCTTTGTATTCCATAATTGATATTTGTTTACAGCGTCGCAGACACAAGCGGATTAGAAATCGCAAGCAATCCGTGCACCCCATGCATGAGCCCAGCCGCTGCCATTGGCGAAGTTAACCGTGTCAGCAACGTTTCGTTGAGTCGCGCTGTAGTCAAACTGTAGCTTCATGTTCGGATTCCAAAACCAGTTGAGTCCGGTGGTCAAGTTGTTCAAGATGCCGCCGTTCAAGCCATGGCTGTTTAGATTGAGATAGTTGTAGCGAGCGCCGACTTGAAGAGCTCCCAGGCCACTGATGCTGCCACCATCTCGTCCGCGTACGAGGAAGAAATTCTCCCGTGGTTTGAGACGCTCGAAGGTTGCAGTTTGCTTGTTGTAGTGGTCATGATCACTGGTAAGGAACCGCATCAACTGAAAGTAGCCCCCGTGATAAACAGCGTTGCCTACGACCGGATCGCTAAACCGTAGTCTGGCATCGTGATAGGAAGAAACTGCATATTCGCCCTGCATAGTCCAGCCGCCTTGCACGCCGGCGAGTTCTAAGTTCGCCATCTGCAAATCGTTGCCCACGAGGTTGATGCCGGCTGGTACTGGCCAATCTGAAGCCAGACCCGAACGAATGGCATCGCGTGTTCGGAACGTCTGGACGCGACCGTCAAAACCCGCTTGGCTGACTCCGGTGGCTTGCTTGCCCGACATGCCGACATGCAGCAGGCTCTCACCTTCCGACTCATACCACAGCAAGTGCGTGGCTCGACCAACCACTGAGTAGTCACCGGTTCCAGTGTTGAACGCAAAGACGTTATTCACAGGTTTGAAAATACCAGCCTGAATCAGACTCCGTTCATCAACACCCAAGTTGCGATAGAATTGAATCCCGGGATTGAAGCCGTTGAACACACCGCCATAAAACGCATCTTGATTGAATGAACGTTCCATGAATGGCAAGTAGCGACTGGAAACTAAGTGTTCGAAACCGATCCCTTCTTTCTGCTGTCCCATACGGACGGTACCCAAAACGGGCACTTCGCGCAGTTGCCACCAAAAGTCTGTCAATGCATTTGTCGTGGCTTCTGAAAAGCCACCCGGGTTGATGACAGACACGTTCTGATTGCCGGCACGGAACGCGTTTACAAAGTCGATCTCAGTGGCAAAGTCGATGGTCTCGTACATCGTTCCATCCACGCGCAGTCGGGCGCGTCGAAAGTCGATTCCGTCTCCATATTGATTGCCGATGTTGTGCTGAATCGCCTGATCGACTGAATACCAACTGGTATCCAACTGATAGCGACCACCGACGTGAATTCTGAAATCCTTGTTCTTGGTGGTCAATTCCAAACCGTTGTTCCAGGCACCTGTCATCGCAAGATCGCTGCCAACAATGTAGCCTTCCTCGGCCGCTAACTCCTTAGTTTCCTTCTCTTTTTTCTTAGCAGCTTCTTCCTTCTCGGCCAGGTATTTGTCGACGGCTTTTTGTAAACGGACATCATCTTCGGAAGGGGTTTTCGCGAGGGGCATAACCTCTTCGCGCTGTTCGGCCTTTTCACTGGCCGTTTGTTCTGCACCTGGGGACCCGTCAGCGTCTAGCGGCTCAACGCTGCGCACGAATTGTTCGCGATAGCCTGTGCCATCCTGCGACAGAGCACCTTGGTTGAATGTAATGACAAAGACGGTAGCGAGGGACGCTAGTCCGCTCAGATTGACTTTCATCGATGCACTTCCCTGCTTGGTGAATGCTAGCGATCCATCGCTAGCGACACGTACATTAATCCCCAAAGCGTTATCGCCCACTGACGTATTCAGGCTTGGCTTTTCGCTTTGTTTGGCGCAATTGCAGGTCCCCTGCAATCTCGGGGTATGGATTAGTGAGACTTTTCCGCCTTACGAGTTCAACTGTCTTAAAACAGTCTAGGGTGGCTGGGGCTGAGAACTTGAAGCCCTGGACTGGCATTTTCGCAGCCCAAAAAACTCATAAACGCAAACCGCACGCTACTCGCGGTTAATGGTGTACTGCTCAAGTTTTCGATAGAGCGTCGCGCGGCTGACGCCTAACAACTTTGTGGATTCAATGATGTTGTTGTCCGTGCGCTTCAGCGCCTCTTTGATTAGTCGCTCTTCCCACACATCCAA
>JAYVHC010000847.1:0-10189 GCA_043771575.1 Planctomycetia bacterium | reverse complement strand
CGCCGTTTGGCAGGTTGGTTGCGTCTATCGCGGTACACGCATCCCAAACCCAATGTGCAATCTGTCCCCACGTAAACCACTGTTGATCCTCTGTGCCCTCGGTTGTGAGTTGGCAGAATGCCGGTCGATCGGGCTCGTTCAGCGCATGCCCAAGCATCGCCGACACGATCGACGAAGGTTCGCCAGGAGTGGCGTCAGATGGCTTAATGGTTTTTTGCAACATGTACTCAAATCGTTTACCAAACATGACTTAAGCGGAAAAGCACTGTATCTCAATGCTCGCATTTGGTCGCAATTGTGACATAGTTTCCACAAAAACACTAAGGCAGTTGTTGAAGGTTCAAGGATGCCGCTAAAATGGAAGACAGAACTTGTAAATTAAGCCACAGTAGCTGGAGTGTATCGTCACGTCATGTACCAGGGAGAGAGTATGAGCAGTAACGCTACTTCCGTAAACACAACGATGGTGAACGCGGCGTTTTTACAGGAAGTCAAAGACTCTAATCTTCAGTTTTGGCAAAACGTGCATGATTTTAAGCGATTGCTGCAACAAAGCGCGGAGGTTGTTGAGCAGGCGGCGAAATTGGTTCGCTTGCTAAGCGAGCTGCGAGATTCGATGGCCTTGGAGTTTTCGCTCGAAGAAACCTATGGCTACATCGAAGGCAACTGCACTGCTAATTCCGTTTCCGCCTGCAAAGCGGGCGAAGCCAAGCGGCAACATCGCGAGCTGTACTTGCACCTACATGAAATCTCGGAGAGCGCCGAAGAAGCTCAGTACCGAGGAACGATCGTCCAGGATTATGCAGCTCTGGTGGGTCGCTGCCAAGAATTTCTTGCTGTGCTTGAAGCGCATGAGAAGCACGAATCGGAATTGATTCGCTACGAACTTGGCATCGGACGATTCGGCAGTTGAATTTCAACCAGCGAGCGAAACATGGCAATGGTTACGACTGAAAGCACGGGCCGCGCCCTTGAGATCATGCTGGTCGAAGACAGCCTGCTTGACGCTCGCTTGACGATCGAAGCACTCAAACGTTGCGGCGTCTATCATCGCTTGAGCCTATTTCGCGATGGTGGTGAAGCGATGGGCTTTTTGAACCGGCAAGGTGTGTTTGCACGCGCTCCAAGGCCAGATGTGATTCTGCTGGATTTGATATTGCCACATGTCGACGGTGTGGCTGTATTGCGAGAGCTGCGCGCCGAACGTGTATTGAAGAATATCCCAGTTGTCGTACTCACCAGTAGCGACGATGGCGAAGACCAACAAGAGTGCGAAGCACTGGGCGTCAGCAATTACATTCGCAAGCCCTTCAATGAGCAGAAATTTCTGGCGGTGATTAGGCACGTCAAAGAGCTTTCGCTCGTTGCCGAATTCCTCAAACCAACATGCAGTGCTTGACAGATCAACAGCCGCTGCGCGTAAATCGCTAGTACAGAAAACTAAAACATAAAGTTTGTTCGTTCAACCGCGTGGGCAACGCCCTGCGTGATCGACCATCGATACTGTCGCGCGGCCCGTTGGGCACGCGGTTAAATTAAACGCTTACTTTTGCAATAGCCTTTGAATCTGCAGAGCCAGTGAAGCGGGGTCCAACTGAAAGGCATTGCGGAAGTCGGAGGCTCGAGCAGCAGGTGTATAACTGCTAAAACGTCGCTTTCTCTGTATCTTCAAGTACTCGGCGAATTCGTTGGGCATTCGTTCCGACAGGTAGAATGCGAGCGCCCATGCGACTGTGTAAGCGGGAAGCGGTTCACTTTGAAAGATGCCATCCGTTTCAATCATGCTGCGAAGTCGCGATTCGAGGGCATTTGGCTCACGTAGAATCGGTTGAATTTGATGTACTTTGCTCACGAGCATGCGAGACTCCAGGTTGCTATGATTCACCCGCGAATCATAAACTGCCGGTTGTTCAAACATCGTGGCAAAGCCTTCGACTAGCCATAACGGATTTTCGGCAAGTCGCTCATGAACGCCCGTGTTGAACGCAAGTTGATGAACGGCCTCATGCACGATCGTAGCCTCCGTTTCAGACCAGTCGACTCCGACCGCACCATCGAGTTCGTACAGCACACAACGATTCGATCGTGGAAAATAACTTCCCACGACATTGCTAGGAGTATGAGTGCTCTCGCGAGCAAAGTAGCGTTGAAAAGCGGTACGATCCGGCAGGACAATTACGACCAGTGGAAAGTCGGGCTGACGCAGCGGCCATCCGCGAACTTCGAAGTAGCGAACGTACCCCGCCAGCAACGATTGGAATCGATCGCGCCAGCGCGCGGCCCGATTGGCTGGGGCTGCGATGACGTACGGACCTTGAACCAAAACTTCAAAGCTGGCCCCCAGTTCTTGCTGCAGTAAGCGGCTGGCTTCGATCACAGGTTGCGGTTGAAAGGCGAGTTCAAGCAACTTGTGGGAAGCGATAGCAGACTGCGCAAGATGGTGCATGCGCCCGGTCGGTTCCAGCAAAACTGCCTCAACCTCGCTCCAGTGAATAGGCAAGCCAACGAGTTGCTCCGAAGACTGTGTTCTGAGTTGTAGCAGCGGAGGACGACCTGCCGACGCGGATTGCGCGATGCTGAAGTCTGCCTGTAACCACCAAAGACACAGTATTAGTAGCCCAAAACGCACGCTTGGAGGATTCGCTCGCATCGATCAGGGTTCCCGAGTGCAGGTAAGCCAAAAGTCGCTTTACAAATCTATGCCGTCGATGTCGCGGAGATTGTAGCCACATGCCGGGCGGGCGCGTTAATATAGTAGCTGCGTCGTTAAGCGTACGAACATTCCACATCTAACGATTGTGCGACCATGTTGAAGATCAAAGCAGGTTCGGGAAGAGTGATTGGGTGCGGAATGCTGTGCTTGCTCTACATAACATTCGGAGCCTGGTGCCAACCTATCACGGCGCAGGAGGAACCAGCCAAGGCGGAATCCAGCCAAGCAAACCCCAAAGAGCAGCCCAAGCCCACATTAGAAGTCGTTCGAAAATTGCTAAAAGAGTTGGATGGAAAAAGCCTACAGGATCGCGACGCAGCCGAGAAGAGCTTGATCGAGTTGGGTTCATCCATTTTGGGCTTTCTGCCTGAGGTCGATGCCAATACATCCGGCGAAATGAAAGTACGTCTACAACGTATTCGTCAAGCGTTGCAAACGGTCGAAATCGGAACCTACTTTGAGTTTTCAAAAGTGACGCTGGCAGGCAAGATGAAGCTAACCGAGGCCATCGGGAAAATCACTGAACAAACTGGAAACAAAATTACGTTGGAGGGAGAGGACGCCTTCGAGAGCCTTGAAGTGGAGTTGTCTGAAACAGATAGTCCGTTTTGGTCCGTCATGGATAAAGTGATGACGCAAGCCAAACTGCGTGTAAATATGTTTGCGGCTGGTGACGGTCTTTCACTGGTCGCTGGTGGACAAGAGGACAACAGCCAGCTACCAGACTCCTATACGACGGGACCATTCCGCGTCGATGTAGCTTCCGTTCAATCCAGCCTACCCTTCAACTCGCGTCTCGGTGGGCAATTGGATTTGTCGCTGATGGTATCGTGGGAACCGAGACTCAAGCCGGTGTTCATGCAAATTCCAATGGCCTCACTGCAAGCGACCTACGACGACAAGGTACTTGCATCCTCTAGCCCAGAAGCGGTGCCCGAAGTTCCGCTCAACAATGGCGGTTGCAGTACGCAAATTGATCTACAGTTGCAGCGGCCGCCACGATCTGCGACCAAATTAGCCAAACTGAGCGGTGAGTTTGTATTTGCTGTTCCTGGCGAGAAACACAAATACATTTTCAAGAAATTTGGCAACGGTGCGCGTCAGTCGGAGAAATTTGGCGAAACAACCGTAACCTTGGAGGGAGCGCGGCGCAATGGCAAAGTCTTTGAAATGCGAGTGCTCGTTGAATTCGGCAACGACCAAGGCGCGCTCGATTCGTTTCGCGACTGGATTCTCTCAAATGAGGCCTATTTGCTCGACCCAAAAGAGAGGCGTTTGGAGAATGTGGGCTTGCATACTTATGGAGTCACGGCCAATGCAGTGGGGATTGCCTATCTGTTTCAAATCAACGGCAACCCCGATGAATTCCAATTCGTCTATGAATCACCAGGGTCAATTACGCGACAAACCGTCAAGTACGAACTCCAGAACATCGAGTTACCATGATCGACCTGCGATGCCCGATTATTGCGATTACGTTGGCATGCACTTTAATTGAGGCTGGCTATTTGCCGGAGAATACCAGAGTGGTCGCGCGGCTGGGCGAGCAACCGATTACGGATCGCGATATTGATTTTCAACTTGGACGCGTCGCGAGCGAAAGCATCGAGCCGCTCGCAGAATTGCCTCCAGCGGTCTTGCAGTCCGCGATTCACTTGCTCGGACAGCAACGCCAAGCTCTGCAGACATTGCGCACGCGAAAGCTGGCGATGGGTCGCGAAGATGTAGAACGTTGGCTTGAAGAAAATGGTCAACCCCCCAGCGGTGAGAAGCTGACTGCTGCTGCGATGATTCGAGAACAATCGATGAAGGCGGGAATTACGGAATCGAACCTACGTGATCATTTAACCTTTCGGTTGTCATGGCAGCGTTTCTTGCAGCAACAGTTGACTGAGTCAAACGTTGCAAAACACTTTCAGAATCAGTCCAAGCGCTTCAATGGCACACGTTTCAAAGTTTCGATCGTGGATCTATCGACCACGGCTGGCAAGTCGGATCGCCGAGACAAATTGGCCGAGCTTTTGACTGTTTTGCGTGCTCGCTTAAAGGCTGGCGATTTGAGCTGGCATGATCTTACCTCAGAATTACAGCAGTCAGAGCTGCTAAAAGGCAAAGTAGTTAAATTTCGAGTTCGAGAAGATCAATGGTTTCGTGGCACGGGCGATCTGGAGCCGACGATCGTCTCGGCATTAATGAACATGGAACCCGAAGCCTACAGCGAACCGATTCATACTGCGACGGGTGTGCATTTGGTGAAGTTGCTTGCGGTCGAGGCCGGCTCACGAGAATTGCCCGATGTCCGCGATGAAGTCCGAGCTCATATGCTGCTGCATCTGCTGGGTCACTTGGCGCGACAAAGTGAATCTCAATTGCCACTGAAGGCGATCGAGTAGATCAGGCGATCCGGCAAAAGTAGTGCATGACGATGCCGCTGGCCGTGCTGACGTTGAGCGAATCGGTGCCCAGTTCCATATCGATGCGGATACACTGATGGGCTGCGCGTTGAACTTCTTCGGGCAATCCGTAACGTTCGTTGCCGACAAGAATCAGAGCTGGCCCAGATCGTCGGGTTTTCTCAAGTGGAAATGCGTCGTCTCGTAAACTGGTAGCGTAATGGGTGATGCCGAACGCCTCACGTAACCATGCCAGATCCTGAATGATGCTCTTGGAATGCAACAATCGCAATCGCAGCGCGGTTCCCATCGAGACTCTCAAGACGCGACGGGCCAGTGGGTCGGCAGTACCGGGGCCGATAATTACTCGACCAATGCCAAAGCCTGCGCAGCAACGCAAGATACTGCCCAGATTCTCTGGGTCTTGAACCCCGATCGCAGCCACAAACGTTTCTCGCGCATGTGGCGGTGCGCCGAAGTCGGAGCGTAATTCCAGTCGCTTGGGTCGAACTCCGCAGGCAAGCACGCCGCGGTGAAAATGAAAGCCAAGAATCTGCTCGATCTGTTCGTGATCCAGCACCAGCACCTCGATCGTTTCGGGAATGCTCGGCAGATATTGTTCCGCATACTTTTGATCGAGCAGAACCGATTCGGTTGTGTAATCGCTCGCGAGCAAGCGCGCGGTTAACAGCGGTCCTTCGGCGATGAATCGCTTACTGACATAGGTCCAATTGCGTGACCGAATATCTCGATAGGCGTCGAGACGAGGGTCGTCCAAATTGTCGATGATGGTAGAACCCACGCTAGAACTACTTCGTGGTGGTGGAGATGCTGTTGATCGCGTTGAGATTGTTGCGAATTTTGCTGATCGAGGTTTCGAGGTTGTAGAACTGATTCAGCAAGCGCCTGCGTTGTTTATCCAGGCGTGTGGTGAAATTCGCAATGCGAGTGTTATTTTGATCGATCTTAGCTTGTATTGACTGATTGCGGCTAAGGAGTGCGCCGTTTTTTACGCCCGCCAGCGTATCGGCAATATCTTTGGCTCGAGCAGAAAAACCGGTTTTCTCCTTGGTGAAAAACTCTTGGACCGCTTCGGGGGTGCTTGCCAGAGCAGCATTGAGCTTCGATTCATCGAATTCAAGGCGGCCTTGATCGTTCAATCGCACACCGAGTTGTGTAATGGACTTTATCGAGCCAGCGCCATTGAGTTGACCGCTAAAGAGCTTTCCAAAGGCAAGATCGATGCGCAGCACGGAACTGGAACCGAACAAAATGCCAGCGGTTTTTGTGGTCGAATCGTAACTGGCATCGCTCTTGATTTTATCGCGGACTTTGTTGTACTGATCGACAACAGCTTTCAGTTGCTTGGCGATTCCGTCAGTGCTCTTATTGACGGAGATGGTGATGGGTGTCGCCGAGGTGCTGAGCACCTCCAACTGCACGCCGTCGACGATACTATCAAACTGATTGGTTGACGAACTAACGAGAATACCGCCACCGCTATCGGATGCGCCGTAAGCCACCAGCGCGTCCTTGGCGGCTACGGTTTCGGAAAAGCCTAGATTCAGATCGGAGTCGAGTGCCACCCGCCCTGCGACACCGGTTTGCGTGCCATTGAGAACTAAGCGTACGCCTGAGTTGCCGAATGACAACAGGTTAGCGCTGAAGGATCCGCCGATCGCATTGAGCTGCTCGGTCAACTGTGAAACCGTTGTCGTAGCCGTCGTTTTAATTTGTGTGGTTCGTGAGCCATCAATGCCGCTAACCGTTTGACCATCTACAGTAAGATCCTTGGCGGTGCCGACGATACCTAGTTGCTTGGCCGACGATCCGGCGCCGACATCAGCGACCTTCAACTGTGAAGTGCCACCAGCCGTGTCAACCAGCAAGATACCATCGCCGGCCTCGTTGATTTTTGCTTCAACGCCAACCGCGAGGTTGTTGATGGCTTTGATCACTTCGCCAACGGTCTTGGGTGCGATTTGTTTAAGATTGATCGCCGACTCGACGCCTGCTGAGTCGGTAAAGCGAATGGAGCCGAAGGTGACTCCTTTTCCTTGATTCCAGTCCTTGAGCTGTGTGTTTTCGGTAATCCATTGCTTGTTGAGCGAACCGCTATCGATCGAATCGGCGGTCACAGACTTGGCGATTTGCAATTTAGTGGCAGTGGTCTTCGAATCAGCGAAGTCGGCGACAGTCAACGGGTTGGTCGTCGAACCGGTCGTGTCTACGAGCTCGATTCCGGTGCGCGAACGATTCAATTGAGCTCGGACACCATTGCCGGCTTGATTGATTGTGTCGATGACATCACCCAGTGTTTTTGCGGATGCGAGATCAACCGTGGCGCTGGCATTGGAGCGGTCAGTCAAGGTAATTTTTCCAAGTGTGCCCAGCCCCTTGCCTCCATTTAAACTGGACAGCAATACATCGTTCAGCCCGGCTACAAGCCGCCCGCTGGTGATAGTTGCTCCGCTAACAGATTGTTCCACGCCGAGCGCTTTGGCCAGGCTGCCACTGGGGTTGGTGATAGCGAAATTGTTACTGCCCGTCGTCGTGTCATTAAATGCAATTGACTTTCCGTCGGAGGCAATCGTGGCGGTCAGCTTGCCGTTGCCAGCGGTATTGATGGCGGACAATAGGTCACCGAGAGTGGCCGTGTTGGCGTTCAAAGTCGAAGTGAAATCTACGCTCGTTCCGTCGTGTAGGTCAAATTTGATAGCCGCTCCAGTCGATGGGAACGAAAGGCCTCGCTTGTCCAATAACGAGTTGAGTGAAGTACGATTGGAAAGGGCTTGAATGCTGGTGCCGGTCGCCGAATTGGTGGTTGTCGAGATCGCTGAGAGCCCCAAATCGGCCGCAGTGGTGCCGCCCGAAACTTCGCTCACGCTGAGCGTTGCAGTCCCGGAAGAAGTGTCGGTAAGTTTGAGTTTGTCACCGTTCACGCTCGCGAGAACTTGGATACCATCGGTTTTGTTAATCGCATCGACAACATCGTTGACCGTCTGCGCGAATCGCAAGTCAACGGTTTTGCTGGCTCCGCTACGATCCGTGATTCGAATCGAGCCACGAGCTACGCCTGCGCCGCCGTTAAGTCCATCCAGGCTGGCGGAGTCGTCGAGGAAGCCGCCTTGATAAATCACCACTTCACCCGCCCCCACGGTTCTGTCTTTCGAGCCGAGAAGTGTGCTCGTAAGTTGCTGTGCCGAAGCTAGTCGAACCGGAATAAACGAATGCGAGCCCACGGTGGGCGATCCGGTAACGGTTACTTTGAGCGAAGTTGAGTTGGAACTTGTGGCATTCGACGAGGTAAAGAGATTGGATTGGCCAAGTCGATCGGTGCTGAGCTGAACACCCACAACGAGAGCCGTAAGCAAAGTCAGGGCTACCTGTTCATTTTGCAATTGCTTGGTGGCGTTAGCAAGTTGAGTACGGGGTTGGGCGGCCACGTTGAGCAGTTGATTAACGGTACCTTGGATATCGATACCGGTAACCAGGCCGTTGTTGGATTGAATGCCTGCCATGATTCAGAGCCCCAAAGGAGGTTTGCTCCCAATAAGTTGCACAGCGAGTGACTCGCATCGATCTTCTTCGGCGATCGTCAAAGTCAACTTAAAGCGAAATACCAATACCAGCTAAGAAAGGTCAAACAGCAGCGAATCTAGATGGTTTTTGGGGCAGTTGCAAAGAAAACCGCCCTGCGAGGTTCGCAGGGCGGTCAGAGTTTTCTTCAGTCGACTGCGGCTTATCGCAACAGCGAAAGAACATTTTGAGGGTTCTGGTTAGCAAGCGACAACACTTGTGTGCCCGACTGTACCAGAATCTGAGCACGTGTCAGCTTGGAAGACTCGGCCGCAAAGTCAGCGTCGCGGATCGAACTTTCCGCTTGGGTCAGGTTGCTAACAGTATCGTTCAATGATGTCAGGTTGCTTTCCAAAGTGGTGGCTTGGAACGCACCCAATCGACCGCGAAGGCTGGTGACCTTGTTGATAACTTCGTCGATGATCTTGGCCGCGCCATTGGGATCGTTGGCAAGACTCTTCGATTGACCGCTGCCAAGTTGGTACAATCGTCCGTTCGTTCCACCCAAGCTGCTGGCGCTTACGCTGCCGATACCCAAACGTGCTTGTTGGTTGCTGACAACGTCACCACCGAGTTGGAACAGTGCTCCACCGCCAGTGATGTTGAACGACAGAGTGGATGCAGTTGCAGTTGGATCAATCGTTAGGGTAAGGTCCAAAGTCGAAGTGTTGATCGACAGCTTGTTGCCCTTACCGTTGGCTTGAATCCCGTTCACACGAGCTACGATATCGGAACCAACATCACGCGAGCTGTTCAGACTGCTCTTGAAAGTGCCCGTTCCGCCTTCGCTGATGATGTTAACGGAAACCAAAGCATCGCTACCGTAATCGCTGCTGTTGAAAGTCAGCTTGTTGTCGGTTTTGCTATAGATTGCAGTGACGCCTGTCGCATCGCTTGACAGGTTGATAGCTGCTGCAATTTGTGAACCGGTTGAGTTGGCGTTGAAGTTGAACGACTCTGAGCCTTGCGACCCGACCAACTCAAACACCACGTCTGCCTTGAGAACCTGACCACCGGTTACGCCGGTGTTGAGAGGGGCGATCGTATTGTTGACGTCAAAACTAACGTTGGCATTACCGGCTGTGACACCGAATAATGACGAACCGGCAGAGCCGTCAGTGGTATGACCCTCAATCACAGTTTTCAACGTCGACGCGAGTTGTGGTGCTGTATTGTCGACTGTCACTGTCAGTGTTTTGGAAGCGGTATCGTAGTCAGCAGCATTGGCAGCCCCCGATGCGAAAACGATCTTGACGTCGTTGTAATCTTCGCCGCTGTTCAGTGCGTCGATCTTCAGTCCATTGGTAACCGCGGTAATGGTTGGGGATGATGGAGCGACCGCGGCAGTACCTGGAGCCGTTGCGCCCGTTGCGGACAAACCGTCAATGGCGTTTAAGGCCGTTTGGATCACTTGTGCGTCGACCGCACCGGTTGTCGCCGTAAAGTCCGCGGTAATCGTTAGTACGCCAGCGCTGTAGGCTGCAACACCAGCCCCTGCACCTAC
>JAYVHC010000846.1:0-2030 GCA_043771575.1 Planctomycetia bacterium | reverse complement strand
GTACAGATCGACCCCGCGTTCCGTGCTAGCCGCTTGATTTTGGATGCGCAGCGACAATGGGGTGACAACTACGGCGAAGACTGGTCGCGCGCAGCACTGACTGGAATGGGCATGCTCTTGGGATTGGAGCGAGCTGGTGATTTGCCTTCGGGTACTTTGATGGCCTTGTCAACCGCTTTCGTCAACGCTGGTTTGTCGAATGCAACACCCGCCGATGAGCCGGTATTCCCGGGTGCTTACGACGTGCTCCATGGCCAGCACATTTTCCGTCCTGATAGTAATGATATCGACTTGTACCGTTTCGAAGTCGACTTTGGTGGCGCAGATCGCGTCGGTTTATTTGTAGCGGAGACTTACGCCGAACGGCTGGCGAACAGTAGTCCGCTCGACACGCTGCTGCATTTGTACAAGCAAAGACAAGCGACCGCTACCAGTAATCTAGCCGCTGGCGAATCGCTCTCGATCAAGTTTGATGCTATTCAGCCTGGTCGATTGGGCAACAATCTTCAGATCTTTGTCACGCGCAGCGAGCGTGGCGTGGGCGCTCAGCCCATCATCAATGTGTTTGATAATTTGATCACGATCGACCTCAACAGCACGGTCGGCCAAGAAACGACCGCTGCGCAATTTGTCGATTCTTTGAACGCTGATCCTAAAGTTGCGAATTTGGTGAAGGTGACTCTGTCGCGAGGCAGCGGAACCACCCGCGTCGGCAATCGCGACATCACTTTCAGCCCTATCGTGCTCAAGGGTGGCGAGCTGGAACTGATATCACGTAACGATAACTACTTCAGCGATGATTCGTTCATCCAGCAGCAGTTGTCATCGGGCGTTTACTTCATCGGCGTCAGCGCGAGCGGCAACGATAGCTACGACCCAACAATTCCTGATACGGGCTTCGGCGGAACGACTCAAGGTAAGTACGATCTGCGTGTCACTTTCCGTGCGCAAGTGGATACGACCGATGCGATTCAAGACGTGGCGGGTGGTTTTGTTGGTGACCAATCGATTGCCATTGATGGTGATGCAGATGGAGTGGCCGGCGGGACTTACAATTTCTGGTTCCAAACTCGCCCGCTGGATCGAGTGCTGCAGTTCAATGCCGGCGGTTCGGCCGATCTTGAAAGCAAGATCATCACGATCACAGGTGCCAATGGCACCGTTCGCAATTTTGAGTTCAGCTCCGATGCGCTCGTGGGAATTGGCAACACACGCATTGATTACACGCTCGCCAGCACCGCTGGTGACCTATCTCAAAAACTCTTCGATGCCATCCGTTCTCGCGGCGAATTGGGGGTTTCAGCGATCAGCAACGGCATTCGCTTGACGCTGCAAGGCGAGCGCACCGTGCAACTGTCTCCCGGACTGAACAATATCGAAGTCCAAGGTCGCATGATTTTCGTTGACAAGGTGGCTGGTCCGAATGCTGACGGCTCGCTTGCCAAGCCTTTCAACAACATTGCCGGAACAGGTGTGGCCAATGCGTTTGCGTCGGCCCTGCCTGGTGACATCGTGCGCATTGTCGGCAACGGCGGCCAGGATCGTCGGGTAGAAACTTCCAACGACAACATTGCTTATGAAATCGGTATCGATTTGCTCAACGGCGCCGCACTCAGTGACGGCAGTTCGATGGACGTGCCGCAAGGTGTGACCACGATGATTGACGCTGGCGCGATCTTGAAACTTCGCCGGGCTCGCATTGGCGTAGGCAGTTCTAGCCAAGGGGTGGATCGAAGCAATGGTGCCCTGCAAGTGCTCGGTACACCCGCTTTGACGGACAGTAATGGTCGTTTGCTCCGCGCTGCGGATGGATCGGTCATTCCCGGTAGTGTGTTCTTCACTTCGTGGCTGGATCAGTCGCTGGGCTTCGACACCTATGCGCCGCAGACCACGCCGTCAGTGGGCGATTGGGGAGGGATTACCTACCGGCGCGATGTCGACCGAGCCGCTGGTCGTAGCGACTTAGAAGACGAAGGCATTTTCCTGCAATACGTCAACCACGCTGACCTGCGTTACGGAGGTGGTGGCAA
>JAYVHC010000845.1:0-2713 GCA_043771575.1 Planctomycetia bacterium | reverse complement strand
TGGTATTTTCTTTGATTGCTATCTAAAAGCGTGGTAAGGTTTACCGACGAGGAGTTATTGAAGGACGCGGCGCAACCAAGGAGTGTTTGGTATGGTCGCCCAGTTCCCGAAAACCGCTAGAATGGTGTGTTGTTCGGCACACCCAATACACACGTTGCTAGATGACTCAAATCATTCTCGATCCGCCAATCTACTACCTCCAACATTTAGCGGACGATGTCTCCAGCCTAAGGTGCTGTGGCGTCGAAGTGGCTATTTACTCGCAGCGCTCGCCCATTAAGCAAACTCCGAATGAAGATGCTGCCGTGGTAATTCCCGTTGGACCAGAATCCGCGGTTTTCGCTGTTGCCGATGGCGTCGGCGGCAGTCGCGGCGGCGAGCAAGCCTCTAATCTCGCACTAAAAACGCTCGCCGAAACGATTCAGGAAGAATGTACTGATCCGTCACTGATGCGAGTCTGCATTCTCGACGCAATCGAGAAAGCCAATCGCGAAATCTTGGCTCTGAATATTGGAGCTGCCACGACGATCGCCATCATTGAGTACCACGCGGGCACGATGCGACCTTATCATGTCGGCGATTCCATGATCCTGACCACCGGTCTGCGAGGTCGCGTGCGTTATCAGTCCGTCTGCCATTCGCCGGTTGGATTTGCTGTCGAGTCGGGTATGCTCGCCGATGAAGATGCGATGTTGCACGCAGACCGCCACATGGTTTCCAATGTCGTCGGTGACGCCACCATGCGGATCGAAATCGGCCCCACCCTAACACTTGCTCAGCGCGACACCACCGTCGTCGCCAGCGACGGCCTGTTCGACAATTTATCAGTCCAGCAAGTTGTCGAAATCCTTCGCAAGGGTCGGCTGGATGTTTCGACTCTCGCTGCTTGCCACTTGGCTCGTGAACGCATGATGCAGTCGACTGTGATGCCCTTCAAGCCTGACGATCTAACACTGCTCGCCTTTCGCCGCTTGGTGCCATGTAAACTCACAGTGGGGTAAGCTTCCAGCTTGCCGATCAAGGCTTCCCTCTATCTCAGCGTCGCGCGGCAGGGAACCTCACCCTCTATCACTTGAGTTCCGCTCTATTGGCCGATCTCGGATTCGGGGTGGAAGTGCGATTAAGCCCGAAACGATTGCCCCCAAGATCAACTGTCCTCGCCGATTTCCCTTGCTACAGCTCTTGAATAGTCTCGTATCATATTCAGCCGCTCACCGAAGGAACTAATCCAATATGCACTTAAAGAATGCGTCTTGCGCGTCCTTGTAGAACTCGATGCTGATCTTAGTCCAAAGTTCGTCAGGTAAGTCGTTGAGGAGACGACGGGCGGCGACGGGCATCAGGAGTGTTGTGGCTTGCTTCTCGATAGCGACTTCGGCGATGGCGACTGGGTTAGGAATCATCTCGACAAAACCACCAAGGTTCAGCGAGCCAACAATGATCATGCCTCCCTTTGTACTGCGCTCGAGGAGCGAACTTGAAAGGGCAACGAGAACGGGCAAGCCGAGACCGGCCCCGCTGTGGTCATTGTCCATCGCTCGCATCTGGATTGAGAACTCATGGGCGCGAGGATCGCGATCGCCGACGAGCTGTTTACTTTGTGTATAGAGATTCTGCTCGCCGATCTTGACACTTTCGCGAAAGGATGGGGGCGTCGGGGTGTTCAAGATTCGAACGCCGCTACCGGGGCCAGAGGTGACTTCCAAGCGATAGAGGCCAGGTCCCGCTTCGCCAGATCCGGGACTGATAGCCCACACTTGGCCAGGAGGCAGTGGATCTCCGTCGATAGCAGCGTCACTGTGCAGTTCAGGCGTTGAAACAAACTGCTCGACGCCATCCACGCCCATCGTGAAGCTGAAGTGCGTATTGCGGAACTCGCTTTTGAGACACTTCTTCTGCTGCTCTTTCACTCGTCGGCGAGACTCGAGTGCAATCCGGACGATTCGTTCCAGTTCCTCATCGGGAAACTCCATCGCAGGATCTGGGTACAGCAGTTTGATCAAGCCACTGATCGTCTTGTTACAAGCTTCGATATCGCGACCGCTAAGTGCTCCGCCAAAGAAAACACGATTCTGAAGCGTGGAGACTCGGCTCGACATTCGAAGGTTTGTCCAGCATTCGCTTAAGAAATCACTTACCAGTCCAAAGTGATTCGTGAGATGTTGATTTGGATTCAGTTTCGGAAAATCCCACCCTGGAACATACGCGTGAATACGATCATGGAACGCGGTATCATCTCGCATTTCAGGTGGCAGCGGACTCAGCAGGTGGCCGATTCTCTGTTGTTGCTCGACATCGACATCGAAGTTGCCAACCATCACGATGCCACCCTCGGCGCGAATACTCTCTTTGCCGCGGCTGAATTCACCCGATGCCATATAGCCCTTCATGATGTTGACGCCGTCCTTCTGGTCGAAGGAGACTCCAGACACTTCATCAAAGCACACCACGTCGTATTGGCAGACAAGGCCGCGCTGACCGTTGGAATTGTTCACGAACATCTTGGCAACGGTTGCCTTGCCGCCCGAGATCAAGTGCGAGTAAGGAGAGATCTGCTGAAACAAGTGGCTCTTTCCTGTTCCGCGTGGGCCGAGCTCGACCATGTTGTAATTGCGTTCAACAAACGGAACGATTCGCAGCAGGACAACGTACTTCGCACGCTCCGTAAGCTCGGTCGGTTCCAATCCAATTGATCGCACTAGAAAATCGATCC
>JAYVHC010000844.1:0-2238 GCA_043771575.1 Planctomycetia bacterium | reverse complement strand
GGCAGTAGCAAGAGCGGCGCTAGGCTATATCAAAGACGCCTCGGGGCGTTGGGTTGAACGCGATGAATTCATGACGGAGGGGAAAGGCAAAGTCAAGATCAATGGAAAGTATGTTTACCCTGAAGTACATGCCTTTAACGACGCGAAGGATACGCTGCAGAAGAAGACTAAAGAATGGGAATTGGTCGTAAGGCGTTTACAAACTGCTTACTTGGCTAAGTCGTCGAATTCACAAAAATCGCTGGCCGAGTTATTACAAATCAATGACCCGTTTGCCGTTCCAGCGCTGGGGAAGTTCCTCAACGACGCAAAAACACCTCGCGACCTCAAGTTGCAGTACATTCAGATGCTGTCTCAGTTCCAAGTGCCAGAAGCGGTTGGGGCGTTGGTTCAGGCGACTTTGGTCGACGATGACGTGCAAGTTCGCGATGCGTGTCTGGATTCGCTTTCTCGATTTGGACGCGAGTACGCAATTGCAAGCTACATTGGAGTCCTGCGAGAGATCTCCAGTAAAACGCAAGAGGGTCCCGCGACGATAGCGCGGCTGAATCGAGCAGCGGCCGGCCTCAACTCGCTGAAGGCGGACAACGCTGTTTTGCAGCTGATCGAAGCCCTAGTGACCAAGTACAAAATGACTCGGAAGCAGCAAGACAGCATTAACAGCAGCGGTTCGACAACCTTCGGCGGAAAGCCAGAAACGAGCATTGAATTTGCACAGAACCCGGATGTCCTGGGTGCACTGGTGAATTTGACTCGACAGAACTTTGCATATGACGAGCAGCGTTGGTTGAGCTGGTATGCGAGCGTTTATGCGGCGCCGGTGGGTGATTTGCGGCGCGATCCTTGATCCCTGGAAGTTTCGAGTAGAACTTCAACTTTTGTTTCACTAAGTACTGCCCGGAACTTACGGGACGAAGGGGAAAAACGAGTCGAGTTCCGAGGCGGAAAGCTCGGCGAGGAATGGAGCGATACGGGAGACGATTTCCTCGCTGAGTTGGCGGCCCTTTTCCGCTGTAGCCAAATGAGGATTGCCGGAGCCTGAATTGGTGGTTAGCAGGTGCCAGGGACGGCTGAGCGTGACCCAGCCATTTTTCAGGGCCTCGAATCGGAGCGGACGACGGTCGCCTGCGTCGGCCAGAAGCTGGCCGGATTCGGTATGGGCGACCAGTTCGGGGCGAAAGTGCATGATCAGCGACGTTTCCATTTCACCAGCGTGATCGTCAGCATGCTGGCAGATTTGATCTGCGGCGTCGCGAATCATTTGGTACCAATTGCACAGAAAAACGTGGACCTTCGTTTGCCCGGCGATCTCACGCAGGAACGGTTTGAAGTCATTGCCACCGTGGCTATTGAATAGGACCAATTTGTAAATGCCGCTGGCTTCGATTGAGTGGACTAGGTCGCGCAGTACCAGGGAAACGGTTGACGGCAAAAGGTTCATCGCCAGGGGAAACGACTGCATGTTGGTTTCGGTTCCGTAGGGGATCGTGGGCAATTGAACGACCCGACCGCCGAGTTCGTTCGCTTTCTCGCAGCAGGCGCTGGCCAAACGAGTCGCTTCAATGGTATCCGTGGCGTAGGGGAGGTGGAGATTGTGAGGTTCCGTGGCACCCATCGGGAGAACTGCGACTTGGAAACTAGCGGCTCGAACGTCGGCAAGGGTGGATTCTGCAAGCAGCCAAGAAAGGATGTTGGAAGTTGTAGGCACGGTCACTCCAGGTTTGTTCTACATCAGGGGCGAACATTGGGAACGTAATCAGAAGGTGGATTGCAAACTTCAGCGATTTTAGCGGAAAACTGGAAGTTCGCGTTTGTTTTTAGATGCTAATCGCTACGATTGGAACGCAATCGAATCGGCTTAGCTCTTGTAGCGAAAGTGCCGATAGAACCGTCGGCAGAGATCCTCCCAATTTGCTGCTTCAGGCGCCTGAGTTTAAGTGTCGCCAAGTCCGTGTTGAGGACTGCGAGTGTGAAGAACTCGGTTGGAGATAGAGAGGATGTGACTGGCACGTCAGCAGCGCCAGTGACGAAGTTTGAAAAGTCACGCGAGAATGACAACTTTGTTACTCGAAATTTACGCAACGTACGCTATCCTTGATTAGTGGGCTTTGGTGAGCGGCGCAAATTTAGCATTTTTGCGCAGTAGGGCGAGCAAACACCACGCAGACGGACTCGAGTTTCAACCGCGATGATTGCACAGAACTGGACAATGGCGAAAAGGCGTAACCAAACGGACAC
>JAYVHC010000843.1:0-4628 GCA_043771575.1 Planctomycetia bacterium | reverse complement strand
TGGCACTCGCTGGTGAAGGAATTGACGAACGTTTACTAACGACGGTCATTTCGACTGATTTCTATCGCCCTGCACGCCCAGAACTATTTCAACCGCCGCTAATCTTGATTCGCGAACACGAGTCGTTGCCGATGGCGTTTTGGGACAAAAGCGTTTTGACATTCAAACACAAAATCGTTGGTATTCACGCTCCGACAGAAGGATGCGAGAGTCTGAAGCGAGTCTACAGATACCTAAAACGCAATCTAGAACAGTTGACCTTCGCAGCACTGGTTAATGGATCACAGGCGCTCGTCGGGAAAGCTACGGCGTTGCTAAAGAGTGATATCGAAGCACTGCCGATTCCAATTGATCCATCGGACTTGGAGTTCACTTTCTGGGAAAAAGCTCTTGCCCAAGATTCAATCACGTTTATGGCGGACTATGTTAGGCTTGGACAGAATTCAGCATTATTGAAGCTGATTGCGACGACTGAAAATGTGATTGCATACTCCGATCTCTACTGCCGAATGCTCGGCAGTATTTTTGACAACTTACGAGCGGCGGAGCCGGTGTTTCTTGATGGCTTGATTTGTCAGCCGTTCTACTTTGGTGATGAGCCTTCCGTCGAATGGCTGGGACCCAATTGCGAAGAACAATTGCGAGAATTGGTCTTCGATACCGCTATTGAATCGTTGCGAACGATTCGTGTTGTTCGAATCTACCATGAAAACGTTATCTTCATCGTCAAGCCGGATCGGCTCCGCTATTGGATTCGCTCCACGGCGATTCGAGATGCAGACGATACACTTGTCGAATTGCAGCAACAAGGGTACTGACCTTGAGCAACGAGCATGACACCCATGGTCGAATCACATACGGCCCCACGCCCGGCTCGGTTGTCGACAAAACGTTGGAATTCGTCTACGAACAACTTCCAATCTGGCGAGATAAACCGCATCGCGAGAAGATACTAAGCGAAGAAGCTCTCAACAGTCAACTTTGCAAACACTTGAATGCGGCAGCTCGACGCGAGAATTTTGCGATGGCACACTTTCATCACGAAGAGCGCCAAGGAGATCGTCGACGTGTCGATCTTTCCGCACAGCCTTTCGAAGAAGCGTTCATTGAAGGCCGAACGTATCAAGATGACCAACCGTTTCTAGTTCTTGAGGGCAAGCGATTGCCAGCCGATCGAAAGAGCCGCGAACGAGAGTATGTGACAGGCGACAAACAGAGCGGTGGCATCCAACGTTTCAAGCTTGGGCTACATGGCCCGACGTTTCGGCGAGCAGCGATAATTGCCTATGTGCAGGAAGCGACTTGCTCACTATGGTTGGAAGCTATCAATGGTTGGATTAAGGAATTGGCACTAGTGGACGACCAAGCTTGGACCACTTCGGATCAACTGAACTTGGTCGATGCGAATAGTGAGCTGCGGTCATCTCGTTCTTCATCCAACCATTCACGTGTTCAGAGCGAGAGCAATAGTATTGATCTTACCCATCTGTGGATTGAGATGTAGAAGCTACATGAGCAAACCACCATGGCTACCACAGGCCTAAGGCGTATGCCACTTGGCATTCATCCGACGCTTATAGTTCGGCCAGCCGCCGCGCAAGAAATCTTCGTTCGGGTTCCTGTCGAACCAATGAGAGCGCAATTCCATACGCTTCCTTTGCATCGTCAATTCGTCCCGCACGATGGAACAGTTCCGCACGGGCTGCATGAGCAAGGTGATAATCCGTCAAGTCACCTTGTTCCAGAATCGCCTGAATGAGCTCCAGCCCTGCTTTAGGACCGTCACGCATGGCAACCGCTACGGCTCGATTGAGTTCCACGATCGTTGTACGGGCATCGCGCCGAGATTCCTGAAGCAGCATTAACGCCAGCAAGCCCATGGCTTCTGGATCGGGCAGTAACTCGACGAGCAAACGTCCGAGACGAATCGCCTCGCCTGAAAGATCAGCCCGTGTTGCGGTGGGCCCCGAAGTCGCCGAGTAACCTTCATTGAAGACCAGATAGACAACAGCCAACACCGAATCGAGACGCTCCGGCAAATCCACTGCGGTCGGAATGACAAACGGAATGCCAGCGTCGCGACTCTTCGCTTTGCCTCGCACGATCCGCTGCGCCATCGTCGCTGGTGTTGTGAGAAACGCACTCGCGACCTCTTCGGTTGTCAGCCCGCAAACTTCGCGAAGCGTCAGCGGCACCTGGAATTGCGAATCAATCGCCGGATGGCAGCACGTGAAGATCAACCGCAGCCGGTCATCCTCAATGTCATGGTCAGCTCTCGCGGCATTGGTCTGCGCGATCTCATCAATGCACCTGGCGATCTCCGGAGAAAGTTCATTGGACCGCCCTCGCCGACGCAGCGCATCAATGGCCTTGAACCGCCCCGTTGACACCAACCACGCCCTTGAGTTTTCCGGAACGCCGGTCTCGGTCCAACATGTTACCGCCTGGGCAAAAGCCTCGTGCAGGGCCTCTTCCGCTAAATCAAAGTCCCGTAGCAGCCGAACTAAAGTCGCAAATACGCGTCGGGATTCGGAGCGGTAAACCAAGTCAATCGCATGCTGAATTTCTTGTGCGGAGTACACTGACATGAAGTGCAAAAGTCCTAGGTAAGATGCGTAAGTCCGCGTACGTTACGCACGATCTCGTCAAGCCACTTACTTTGTTTTTTTCGGAGTCGACTCACCGTAGGCCAGGGGCAAGCTCGCAGTGAATAGCCCTTGAATCACGCGTGTCATGTGAGGGATCTCCAATCGCTCCCATTCGTCGTCCGGCTGATGGTAATCCGAGTGCAGCGATCCTGCCGAGAAACTATGCGCGATCACCCCCTTTTGAGCAAACGACCAATTGTCGCTCTGCCGATAGAGCATTGCACTGAACTTAGGATGATCGAAGATCTCGACTCCGAAAGGAAGCGACGCTTTGTTCATGAGCACCCCTAAATCCGATTCCTGCCAACCGGTCATCCAAATCTTGTTCCGAGCACCGGGTTCTGGGCGGCCAATCATCTCGATGTTGACGTTGGCTCGGATGTTCTCCAATGGCCAAGCGGGAGTTTCCACGAACTGCTTCGACCCTAGCAACCCAGATTCCTCCCCCCAGAAAGTCATGAACAAGAGTGAGCGTTTTGGTCGCGGCATTTTCGCGAACGCGTCCGCCAACATCAGCACGGCTGTGACCCCCGAGGCATCGTCATCGGCTCCGTTGAAAATCCCGTCCCCATCGCTGGGTTTAGATCCGAGGTGGTCCAAGTGGGCCGTAAACAAGATGGCTTCTTTGGATAGCTGCGGATCGGTTCCTTGCAATAATCCGATCACATTGCGCATCGGGGATTCAGAGACGATCGCTGCCGGAATCTCAAGTTGGATGGCCGTGGCCGCTAACGTGGCTTCAGGAACCAACACTACAGGAATGGCGAAGCGTGCACGCGGCGATTCCGATCGGGCCTTGTCTTGAGACTCGCGAGCCAATCCAATCAGTTCGCTATCGGCCGTTACCCCCAACAGGAGCGCCTGGGCACCAGCGTCTTTCAGTGTGTTGGTCATCCTGACGACTTGAGAGAGGATCCGTTGGCCTTTCGCGGCGCCCGTCAACATTCCGCCCACGACACCCGCCAAGCCGCTGGTCGGCAGTTCGCTTGCTAAATCGATTTGCTTTACATTGCCGGTGTAGGTGAGCAGGTCCGGGCCAGCGGCCAACAGTCCGAATTGCGCGATGGGTTTGGAGTCGGATCCGGTCAGTTTCACAGGTGCGCTGGGTGTCTTGACCAGCTGTTTCATCGTGACGTGATAGTAGTCACCGCCTGCCAAGTTACCATCCAAACCAGCGCCGCGAAAACGCGAGGCCACGTACCGGGCGGCAATATTGAATTCCGCAGAACCGGTCGCGCGTCCAGCAAGTTCATCGCTGGCTAAAAATGCAATCGTGGCCGTGACTCGCCCCTCGGTGATTTCATCGAGTCCCGGCTTCTGCACAGCTGTTGCTGCCGCTTCTTGCCGGCCAAACAAGATGGATGGCGTTCCGATCAACACAACGAGTCCGACTGAAAGAGACTGACAAACCTTATGAACCATGAAGCTGGATTCCTCGAAAACGCGATGCAAAAAATGGCGAACCGAAGACAGTAGTATAGCGAAATCAGACGATCAAGGATTTTTCGAAATCCGCTTGACTACACGTGCGATTCAGCTTGATGGTCGCATGGTTTACAGTTGTCTTGATTGTGATCGGCACTGCAGTTTCGATTTGTCGTAGTTTGACTCAGCAACGCGGACCGAAAATTGGATGTCGCAGTCAGCCGTTAGGAGTTTGCGAAAACTTATCCAGACGTGTTCGCGAAATCCAGACTTAACAGCAAGACCGTCGGTCGCTGTCCCCGTTGCGCCGATGGCTCCCAAGCCCCCCGTTTCGCCAGCACGTCTCAAGCCAATTAGCACGTCCGTTCTGGCGAATTCCACTACGGTCCATTACACGCGCATTGCCAGAACAGCGCCGAGTATACGAAATTTCATTGACGAGAGCCAAAAGAGGCTTCGATCACAACTCGGGCAATTTGATTTGCTAGCGAATTGATGTTTGAAAAAATTCTGAATTTGGCTCGCAGTTCTTCGTGATGAAAGTCCTGCTCAAGG
>JAYVHC010000842.1:0-3651 GCA_043771575.1 Planctomycetia bacterium | reverse complement strand
GATACAAAGCAGTAAAGGAAGAAATAGGAAAAACCATTGTCGGCCATGATGAAATCGTTCACGGTGTGCTTACCAGCATGTTTGTGGGAGGCCATTGTTTGCTGGAGGGTGTGCCTGGGCTGGGCAAAACAATGTTGGTTCGCACCCTCGCCGAAGCGCTCAGTTTGAACTTTAGCCGTATTCAGTTTACACCGGACTTAATGCCCGCTGACATTCTGGGCACCAACATGATTGTTGAAGACGATCAAGGACACCGCTCGTTTCAGTTTCAGAAGGGACCTATCTTTACCCAGATTTGTTTGGCTGACGAAATCAACCGCGCGACTCCGAAGACGCAGTCTGCGATGCTTGAAACGATGCAGGAAGGAACAGTTACTGTCGCTGGCCATCGATATGAGCTTGATAAGCCATTTTTCGTTTTAGCCACACAGAATCCGATTGAGCAAGAAGGCACCTACCCTTTGCCGGAAGCTCAACTCGACCGTTTCTTGTTCAAACTGGTGGTGGGCTATAGCTCGCGCGACGAATTGAATGTGATCGTCGACCGTACAACTCGCGGCACGAAGATCATTACCGATAAGATCATGGACGGCGAGGAGATTAAACGCGGTCAAGCGCTCGTCCGCAATGTGATCCTGGCCAAGCATGTGCAGGACTACATCGTGCGGCTGGTGCTCGCCACGCACCCCCAGGGTCCGTTGGCACAAAATATTACCAACCAGTATGTGCGTTGGGGTAGCAGTCCGCGCGGAGCTCAGACTTTGGCGCTCGCCGCAAAAGTTCGCGCGCTGCTTGACGGTCGCTTCAATGTTAGCTTCGAGGACATTCGCCGTGTCTACTTGCCAAGTTTGCGGCACCGCGTCTTGCTAAATTTTGAAGCTCAAGCCGAGAATGTTGATGTTGATCAAATTCTGCTTGAGATTCTGGAAAAAGTCCCTGAAAAGTCGGACGTGTCGCTGGCTGCAGCAAGTTAATACTGCGTTCTTGTTCGGAAAAAGTCGCGTCGAAATCAGCCGGAAGGCGTTAGCGTCCGGTTTATGGATACGAACCGGACGCTAACGCCTTCCGGCTGATTCTCTTCGAGCAATTCTAGAGGAAAATCGGTTTGCAGATTTCTTATTTGACCGCCGGTGCTGCGGGAATGTATTGCGGCAGTTGTTTGCATGATAATGCGCTGGCCAAGTCATTGATGCGACTTGGTCATGATGTCATCCTGCTGCCCACGTATACGCCCATATTGACCGATGAAACCAGCGTCAGCAGTAATCTCCTATTCTTTGGTGGGCTCAACGTTTACTTGCAGCAGGTCTCGCCCATTTTTCGCTGGATGCCAAAGTGGATGGACCGATTCCTCAGTTCACCTCGGCTGGTGAACTGGGTGGCTACGCGGGCAATGGGAACATCCGCCAAGCAGTTGGGCGCGCTGACCGTTTCCATGCTTCAAGGAAGCGACGGTCGACAGCGCAAAGAAGTCAGCCGACTATGCGATTGGCTGGTTACACAACGACCCGACGTTGCCATTTTCTCGAACTTGCTGATTGCTGGTTGCCTACGCGAAATAAAATCCCGCATCGGCTGCCCCGTAGTCGTCATGCTGCAGGGTGACGACATTTTCTTTGAGAGCTTGACGGAACCCTACCGCACCGAAGCAATGCAATTGCTGAAGTTGTTGGCACGCGAAGTGGACATGTTTATTGTTCACTCCGAATACTACGGCCAGCGAATGCAACACTTGCTCGAATTTCCGCGAGAGCGTTGGCAAGTCAATTCACTCGCGATTGAACCGGCCGATTTTCTTGAACGCAAGCGAACGATGGTCGCACGCGATCGTCCGCCGACGGTCGGGTATCTCGCGCGATTGGCACCGGAGAAGGGGCTACATCAACTGGTAGATGCATTCATCGAGTTACGAGTGCGCTTGCCAACGGCTCGACTGGCAATCGCTGGATGGCTGGGCAAGCAACATGTGAGCTATTGGCAAGAGCAGCAAAAGAAACTCGCCTCGGCGGGGCTGTCTGATGCGTATACCTATCATGGATCGGTCGACAGAAACGGGAAATTGCAGTTTTTAGAATCGGTCGATGTGCTTTGTGTACCAACTACTTATCAAGAACCCAAGGGGCTGTTCGTTCTCGAGTCGCTGGCGGCGGGTGTCCCTGTGGTGCAACCTGACCATGGCGCCTTTCCCGAAGTCATCGCGAGATTAGGTGGAGGGTACCTTTATGCCGCAGGCGACCGGACGGCGCTCGTCGATCGATTGCAAGCGGTGCTCAGTGATCTGCCAGCAGCCAGGCGGCTTGGGCAAGCCGGTCGAACTGCAGTCTTGGAACACGCGACGACGGATCGAGCCGCAGCGCGCTTGATCGAGTTACTGAATCCTCTCTTGGCACTGAGGTAATGCGACGTCCCATGGAACATCTACTGGAGGGCAAATCGCTGGTGTGGGTGAGCACCGATGAACTGGGCGTGTTCACCGCCGCTACCCGCAAAATGTTGGTGGATCATTTCGCCAAGGAAGCGGTTAAGGTGCAGCTAATCCGCGCTAAAAACACTGAGGAGATTTCACAACTTGCGCAGCCCCACGTGACTGGCCTGGTCACATTGGTACTACGACAATCGGGCGAAATTCCGGCAGCCTGCAAGTCGCTTTGGAGATTCCGCGGACGCTTGGAGCAACCTATTTGCGCGTGCTTTGTAGCGCCGGAGTTGATCGACCACGTTCCTTTGTTGCTCGAATCCGGTGCGCACATCGTCATCAGTCAACTGGATACATGGCAACGCGCCCTGACGCGCATTCTCAACCGTGCGTCGCTTTCCAAGCAAGGCTTTCATCCGCTGACGGGAGGATTAGTCGATCGTTTGCCCTGGCATGCTGAAGAATAACCAAGGGCGCTCTCACGATAGTCGCACGGACTCGGCAAGAGTGACCCACGGTGGGTCGCATCTGCCGGATGCGACCATGAAGTACCTGTAGTCTAAAAACGCACGAATTCGCCGACGAAAATGCTTCACAGCGTTGCCCGATGTGCACGCGGTTAAACGAAAGCAAGACCTCGCCGAAGAGGACTATTCGTTGAGATCGAATAGCGTCAGCTGGCCAACAGGAAACTTTTTCTTCATCGAGCCTGGGCGGAGGAACTTCGAACAGTCAAGAGCCAGTGGTCTGTCACTGAGTCCGTAGCGAGTACTCGAGTCAGTGACTGGTCGAGCGACGTGAGGCTGATGGCTACTCGCGCAAGGTTGTCGGCTGCCATGGGGGCGAGCAGGTCGATGTCACGGGTGACGAGTGCATTTTTGGTGATAATGTTCAACGGCTGGCGAAACTCACTGGCAACTTCGATGCACTGGCGGGTCAATCGAAAGTGGCGCTCTGCCGGCTGATAACAATCCGTTACACCCGACATCATGATCGGCTCTGGTTGCCAAGATCGTTTCATCAAATGCTCTCGCAGCAACTCGGCCGCAAGTTCTTTGACCAAGATCTTGCTTTCGAAATCAACGCCCGCGCTAAAGCCTAAGTACTCATGCGTGGGCCGCGCGTAACAGTAGGCGCAGCCGTGGGCGCAACCGCGATAGGCATTCAAACTGTAGCGAAACGGAATGTCGGGACTATCGTTTTCAGATAAGATCGACTTCGAATCATCGCTGTAG
>JAYVHC010000841.1:0-2530 GCA_043771575.1 Planctomycetia bacterium | reverse complement strand
GGGCGATTCACATCAGCTGGGTCCTGTCAATTTCGGACGGATGGTGGGTGACGCCCGCGCGCACGCAGAGCTCGTCGGACAGTTTTTTCTGGGGATGCGTCTGGGCTGTGCCAACTGTCACAATCATCCTCTCGATCGCTGGACGCAGGACGATTACCATGGGCTTGCGGCGGTATTCGCGCGACTCGATCGCTCGCGGCATGTCGAATTGACAGCTCGCGGTGCCGTCACCAACTTGCGAACTAACGAGCCTGCTGTACCGCGAATTCCAGGGTCGCGATATCTTGCCGAGCAAGGTGATCATCGGGAAGCGATTGTTGAGTGGGTCACGTCGAAGGATCAACTTTACTTTGCGAGGGCTACCGTGAATCGGCTCTGGAAAGCCATGTTCGGTCGTGGCCTGGTAGAGCCTACCGATGATCTGCGAGAAACAAATCCTGCGACACATCCGGAGTTACTCACACAGCTGGCTGAAGACTTTGCAGTGAATGGTTACAGCATTCGTCACACGTTGAAGCAAATCGCGCTCAGCCATACTTATGCGCGCAGCGCTGAGATGGTTGTAGGCAACGAACTGGACGATCGGTTCTATTCGCACGCCTATCACCGTTCGCTGGAGCCCGAAGTGCTGGTGGATGCTATCGCTGACGTGACGGGAGTGGCGATCAAGTTCGACAGGCAGAATGCTACGCGCGCCGTAATGCTCGTTGATCCGCTTGTCTCCGCGCCGGAGCTGGATGTTCTAGGGCGGTGCAACCGCCTAGGAGGTTGTGATGGGAACATAACCGGCAACGTAGGCCTGCCCGCTCAGCTACATCTGCTAAATGGCGAGCTGATCAACGCCCGGCTTACTAGCGAGCATGGACGATTGCAGCAACTGATCGACGCCGGGAAGTCAAACGAAGACATCGTGGTCGAGTTTTATTTGCGGGGATTGAGCCGACGTCCCACCGATAATGAACTAACTCGTTGGTGTGTTCGTCTGGCTGCTGGCGATCGCACCGTACGGCCTCAGCAGCTGGAAGATTTTGTTTGGAGTCTACTTAACAGCCACGCGTTTCAAGAGAACTACTAAGGGAACTCAGCGCCATGCACTATCGAAATGTCCGACGCTGTGACGGAGTCAGCCGACGCGATGCACTTCGCATTGGCAGTCTGACTGGTCTGGGACTTGGCTTAAGCGACATGTTTCGTGGGCAAGCAACAGCGATTGAGCCGCGTGTGGGACGGGCGAAGTCATGCATTTTACTTTGGCTGGACGGCGGGCCGAGTCATTTGGAAACGTTTGATCTCAAGCCAACGGCGCCAGCGGAAGTACGAGGTCCATTTCAACCGATCAGCACAAATGTTAGCGGCATCCATATTAGTGAGTTGCTCTCCGAGACAGCGAAGATGACTGACAAGCTGTCGATCATTCGCTCGATAACATCTCCGCTGGGCGAACACGGGTTGGCGAATCAGTATCTGTTGACAGGCTATAAACCGTCCCCAGCACTGCAGTACCCAAGCTATGGCTCGGTGGTAGCTCACTTGAATCCCGGCCAGCCTGTCTTGCCAACCTACATCGCGATTCCGGAATCACGATCCGTCGGGTCCGGGTTTCTCGGCCATCAGGATGAACCCTTTGTCACTGGTGGCGATCCTTCAAAGCCTGATTTTAAGGTACAGGACTTGGATTTCTTCCCCCATATCGATGAAGCACGTCTTCGCCGCCGCCGTGAATACTTGCATGAGTTCGATGCGGCTCAAGCCAATTTCGAATCACGCAATGTACCAACCGATAGTTCATTTGATCGCGCGTATCGACTTGTAACTTCAAGCGAAGCGAAAGCCGCCTTCAATCTGTCGGCCGAACCCGAGCAAGTGCGAGCACGCTACGGCCCCCGCATGTTTGGGCAAAGTTGCTTGTTGGCCAGGCGACTGGTCGAACGCGGTGTTCCATTCGTCAGTGTGATCAACACGGGCTGGGATACGCACGAGAGCCTTGTGCTGCAACTCAAGCTAGGTTACTCGGGAGCGAAAGTTGGAGTTGGCTTGCTGCCGACTTTCGATCTTGGCTTCTCGGCGCTCGTCAGCGACCTGTCTGATCGCGGGCTGCTCGACGAGACGCTGGTAATTGCGATGGGCGAGTTCGGTCGTACCCCCAAGCTCAACACTCGAGGTGGTCGAGATCATTGGCCACGCGTCTTCAGTGTTGTGCTGGCTGGCGGTGGCGTTCCAGGCGGTCAAGTCATTGGCTCGAGCGATCGAGTCGGTGAAAGCCCACATGATAATCCCATCACTCCCAACGATCTGGCTCGCACGATTTACTCCCTACTTGGAATCAACCCCGAGCATGAACTGCACACTGCCGATGGCCGCCCAGTTCCCGTGAATCAAGGTGGCAAGCTGATTCAGGAAATTGTGCGCGGTTCGGTGGATCACGCTTGAAGAGCGTGACTTTTACTGAGGCTCCCATTTTGAAACTTCTCCTATTCTCATTCATTTTGCTGATGATCGGTGAAGCGAGCATTCACGCTGCTGCACCCAT
>JAYVHC010000840.1:0-2368 GCA_043771575.1 Planctomycetia bacterium | reverse complement strand
GTCGGTACATCGCAGGGCGCTCGTGGTGAAAAACTTGGTCCGTTCAAGGCTGTCGCTGTTCAACCGGGTGATATCGTCGCCTTAGTGATCAGTCCGCGCGATGCGAATCATTCGTGCGACCTGACCGCGATTGAATTGACTTTGAAGAACGACAAACATACTTGGAATCTCGCTGACGATGTTTCACCCCACATACTAGCTGGCAATCCACACGCCGATCAGTTTGGTAACAAGCAGGTTTGGCATTTTTATAGCGAACCCACACAGGGCTCGTCCGATCATGTGATTCCAGCAAATTCGTTGCTTGCGCGTTGGCAAGCCGCTAGCGATCCTAACGAACGCATGCGACTGGCCGGTGAACTACAGCAATTGTTATCCCCAGATTCGATTTCTGCGAATACAATCGCGCCGGATATCGCCTTACTACAACAGTTAAAATCCCTTAGTGGCCCGTTACTTGCGGCTGCACTGAAGTCTTTGGTCGCAGAGTCGATTGCTTCTGGCAAAGCGCCAAGCGACTACGGATTGGATGAATCGCTATTTGGCAAGCACCCACAAGGCGGTGCGATCGATCCTGGCAGCTTGTGCGTCAAAGCGCCGACCTACATGGAGGTGAAACTGCCTGCCGATTTGGTAGCTGGTTCAGAGTTGGTCACAAGTGGTTCGATTCATCCAGGATCGAACGAGCAGGGAAGCGTCCAGTTTGCGATCTTAACCGAAAAGCCTGCTGAACTTGTTGGGCTTCAATCGATCGCCGTGACCGAGCAAGTGAACAGTGGCGTTTGGACTTCCAACAATCGCAGTATTGCCATGTCTTCCCCAATTATAGTTGCGGATGCGAGTCCCGTGCGCGAGCGTTTGACGAACGCATTCGATGAATTTCGCCAACTATTCCCCGGTGCGTTGTGTTATACGAAAATTGTGCCGGTCGACGAAGTGGTGACATTGACGTTGTACTATCGCGAAGACGAAATGCTGCAGAGATTGCTGCTGAGTGATCAGGAAATTGCGCGGCTAAATCGATTGTGGAATGAATTACATTTTGTGACTCAGGATGCGTTCATGTCAGTGGATGCTTACGATCAGTTGTGGCAGTACGCGACGCAAGACGCTGATCCGTCCGCTTTCGAACCGCTTCGCAAGCCGCTACTGCAGCGCGCCGAAGATTTTCGCGCCGAACTGATCGCTGCTGAGCCGTCGCAAATCGATGCGGTGTTGAAGTTCGCTGAGCAAGCCTATCGACATGCGCTTTCGGATGCTGAACGATCACAGCTTCGCAAGCTGTATAGTGAGTTGCGCAATGATGAGTTGCCGCACGACGCCGCGCTGCGGATGCTGTTGGCTCGCGTGTTGATTTCGCCAGCTTTTCTGTACCGTGCCGAAGCAGGTGACACGGCCGAAGCAGCGACCGGAACGATCCCAAGTCGCAGGATCTCCGATGATGAGCTTGCAACGCGTTTGAGTTTTTTCCTTTGGTCGACGGGGCCCGACCAGCGACTGCGGGCGTTGGCAAAAGAGAATCGTTTGCATGAGCCCGAGGTATTGTTGGCTGAGGCACGTCGCATGTTACAAGACCAGCGTGTGCGACGACTGGCGAGCGAGTTCCTGTGCCAGTGGATTCAGATTTACGATTTTGACGCGCATGACGAGAAGAGCGAAATCACGTTTCCGACTTTTCATGAGCTGCGTGGTGCGATGTACGAAGAAGCCATTCGATACTTTGCCGACATGTTTCAAAGCGATCGCTCGCTACTCGAACTGATCGACTCGGACCATACCTTTGTGAACCCGGCGCTCGCCGCCCACTACGCGGTCAATGCACCGAGCGGTACCGATTGGCAACGCGTTGACGGTGTTCGCACGCAAGGCCGCGGCGGAATTCTCGGTATGGCAGCCACGCTTTCCAAACAAGCTGGTGCGTCGCGCACCAGTCCCATTCTGCGCGGTAATTGGATAAGCGAGGTACTCATCGGTGAGAAACTTCCCAAACCTCCCAAGAATGTACCACTATTGCCTGACACGGTTCCTGGGGGTCTGACCGAGCGACAATTGATCGAAAGGCACAGTTCTGATCCGGCGTGTGCAAAATGTCACGCTCGAATCGATCCGTTTGGGTTCTCGCTCGAGAACTTTGACGGTATCGGACGTTGGCGTAGCGGTCCCGAAATCAATTCGATCACTGCACTCGCCGATGGCACTGAACTTGCAGGCTACGAAGGTCTCAAGTCCTATTTGTTAAACCAGCGCCGTAGGGATTTTGTTCGTCAGTTTTGCAAGAAGTCCCTCGGTTACGCTCTCGGTCGTGCCGTGCAGCTATCCGACGAGCCGCTACTGGCTGAAATGCAAAAGCGTTTAGAAGCCAACCATT
>JAYVHC010000839.1:0-4113 GCA_043771575.1 Planctomycetia bacterium | reverse complement strand
CTGCAGCGAACCGTTGGATTCGAGGTCCATGTTGATGTGAATCAAGAACATCGCCAGCAATACTGCGCCGACCAATGCCAGCACAGTCATCGTTTTTGGAAAGGCTGAACCTCGGAACAGCCAGGTCGCGCGACTGATAGCTCGCAGTACCGGCATCATGAACAGGTCGCTGTGGCTCATCGAGTTGTTTAGAGCCCGCGCGGTGTGTTCGTACACCAAATCGACCCGTGAACGCATGACTTCGTTCGGCACTTGGCTCTCGATCTGCTCGACGATCAGCGCACCAATGATCTCGCGTGCGGAAAGGTCTTCGCGCTGCACGGCTTCTTTTGAATGCACATCCCCTTCGATGACTTTTTCGGGTCGGCGAATCGGCAACACCGCGATCGTGCGACCGTGCGAAAGATCGACGTAGTCCTCGATAGCTTCTTCCAACTGTGGCGGGAGGTCTTCAACCGAGCCATCGTACCACAGCGATTCACCCGCTGACACAACGCGCGAAGCTAGATTGTTAAGCGCGAGTACGATGTTCGAGCGATTTTCGATGGAATCTTGGCCTGAAATGGCCTGCACTTTGCAACGGCCGCCTTTCTTGATCGCCACGCTTACGCGGTCGCAACCGATCAGTTGCCGACCTTCGTTGGCAATCGTAAACGCGGTATCGCGCAAATCGAGATTGTCGTGAACCAAGCGCGCGAAATGGTCGGCCTGCTGCCACATCTCTTGGCGATCTGAAACCTGCCGCAGCGTCGCTCCCTTAAGCCAATCCCCGATCAGCCCAGCCATCTGATCCAGGAATCGCAAATAGCCTTTTTGAATGTTCGGTGCCGAGTCCGGACGTTGGAAAATCTCGATCAAGCCCGTGTTCTTCTTGCCATTCGACAGAGGCGAAACGACCAGTAGAAATTGCGTCGGATTGCCTTCGCTTTGATCCTCACCCAGCATCGAATGGGGAGGAATGAGCTCCGACTGCCCGCGCGCATAGAGACGCGACAACAATTTCGCGTGTCGTAATGCATCTTCGTTGCCCGTCTCAAGCAGATCCTGATTGACTTTAATCTGATAGCTCAGTCGCAATTGGCCTTCAGGATCAAGCAACCAAATTGCGCCCCCGACAGCCGCCAATGCATCGACGATCCGTTTGAGAATCGCCGGAAAGTACTCTTCAGCACTATGGTCAGTACGAGACAGCTCCGCGATCTCGTTGATCAGATTGCGAATCTGCTGTTTAGTTTGTTCGACTGTTTCTTGTGAGGGGGACATACAGACCTTCCGACCCGAAAAGCGTGTTCGAACGAACGTGATAAAATTCCAATTACACTCGATCCGTTTCCATCACGGTAAACCACGGGCAGGATCGATCAAGCCGTAGTTTACTTAAAAATCCGCCTTCACTGGCAGTCAGTTGGTAACTGTACCGGTTATACCAATCGCGTAACAGTTGCCGGCTGGCCCCACCACCCCGGCTGCCCCCATTAGGAGACGCGCTCGGCAGGCAAAGTTCCATGAAAATCCCGCTTTTTCCTCGAAAAAAAGCGAAGTCAGATTTTTTTCGGTGGACTCGACAAGCTGCCCAGTTAGTACGTAGAGTATAAACATACATCAGACTCGATTGCAATAGTCGATCGCCCTGGGAACTAATCGTTATTCGCCACATCAAACCGTAGCACAGGCTGCTAGCCTGTCGATGTAACTACTGGCTTTGCGGACTTTTAATGCAGGGTCGCACACGGCAGGTGCGACCCACTGGAGCGCTAATTCCAAATACTGGCACCACGAAACACTGTCACCACGAAACACTGTCACCACGAAACAACCAACATCAACGAATCGCGTGGGGCCTTGCCCACGCATACTAGAAACTCGCAATGACGCACGCATTCGATCATCAAGCGCTCCACCAAGCTCTACTCGATTTGCCGCATGAACACCGCGGGCCGTCGGTCGTGCAAGTAAAGAAGCTATCAAAATTGATCGACGGCGACCTGCCGCTGCAATCATTTTTGGAACAGTTGCTGCCCGCGATGTGCGAATTGTTCTCCGCCAAGGCTGCCGTGGCCTGGCTGCGCGCCCAAGGTGCGCCTGGGGCGATATTTGGTGTTCGTTATCGCATGGACGATCTGCTCAACACATCCGCGGAACAGAAAAAACACGAGCGGCTGGTGCAACTTGCATGGACGCAGAAACAAGCCATGCTCGCCGAGCCGACGCCAGCCGGTCGCCGCCCGTCGAGCGAAAACCCGGGTAACAACCCCACGACTCACCAATTACTATTCGGCCCAGTCCTGCATTTGGGTGAACCGATCGCGTTGCTCGAATTAGTGCTGCACGAATCGCCTGCAACTCTCACTCAGACTCAGCGCAAACTCTACTTGCGCGGCGTGCAATTGGTCGCGGATCGCGTTTATGGCGGTCTGCGAAAACGGATGTCGATGCCTGCCGCAACGCTCGCACAAGCAACTCAGCAGCTCGATCAGATTGTTGCTCAATCGGAGTCCCTGCAACAACAAATTCGTTTGAACATCGAAGCCCGCTTGCAACAGTTCCACGGCTGGTCGTTTGGTTCGCTCGAAGAGAATCAGCAATTCGCCAAGTCGGTGCATCAAATCTTGGACAGCTACGGTTTACGCGTGCAATGTCCCGAGTGCCAGAATCCAGCCATCTTGCGGTGCCTCGGTGCAGGTAACGCCAAGCATGGTGTGTTTGTTTTCGATCATTATCTCGAAAGTGGTCGAACGTTTCATGGCGGCCCCACCACCGTTCCGTTGATACGCGTCGTCCCCAAACCCGCCCGCCGCCCCTCGCTCAGCAATACAGTATCGTCATAGCGACCCTTAATTGTAGCTGGTTTCGTGAGAAACCGGATGCGCAGGCTCACCCCGTGCCAATCCAGAACCCAACTAAATCGTATAGAGCTCAGTCGGTTACGTTGTATTCACGCGACCATCTTCGCATCTTTTCGCAAACTTCGAATTCGCCAAGCCGCTCACACATCTCAAGCGGAGTTTCACCATCGACCTATAACTTGGCCCATTAAAGTTTCGTCGACCACCGCCTGAGCCAGGATTCTAGTACAAGCAGATTCCAAAGTCGGTAACAATGGTTGACTCTACCGGTCATGTGTTGATCGACCAGTGATTCAATCGCATCGGGCTTAAGAAACTGGTGGCAACGACTTTCATTACTCAGCAAACGCTCGCGCGTCAGTCCACGAAGTTCATTCTTAAACCAATCGCCGAGCGGCACGCCGAAGCCCATTTTCTTGCGAGTCCAAATCTGTCGCGGCAGCAAACGCTCAAAAGTCTTGCGCAATAAGCGTTTGCCGACTCCGAAACGAAACTTCAATGAGGCCGGTAATGAAGCTGCGAACTCGACCAAACGAAAATCCAAGAACGGTTGCCGACACTCCAGCCCGTGGGCCATCGACGCAATGTCCACTTTGGTCATCAAATCGCAGGGCAAATACGTGACTAGATCCGCCAGCGAAGCACGGCTGATCATGTCGCGGTCACCGACACCTCGCCAGGCCGCTTCAAAGAACTCGTAGGGATCTTCGTTGGGCAATTGTTCCACAAAATCATCGCGATAGAGTTCCGCGCGCATGCGTTCCGGAAAAATCTGTAGCCAATTCATATACTGCCGCGCGGCAGGTTGATTGAGCGCCTCGCCGAAACGCTGTAGCCGACGAACGAAGGAACGTTGTCGACTGGAATGCGGCAGGCTCTGAACAAACCGACTACCAAGAATGGGTGCGGCAGGAATCAAGCGATTGAACCAGCCGCTCAGCCATAAGGCGCGGTAGCGATCGTAGCCCGCAAACAGTTCGTCGCCTCCGTCTCCACTAAGAGCGACGGTAACCTGCTCCCGTGTACGTTGGCATAGATACCAAGTTGGAATTGCCGAACTATCTCCAAATGGTTCGTCAAAATGCCAAGCCAGTTGATCGAGCACCGACACAGCGTCCGGCGTAACTTTGTATTCGTTATGTTCAGTTCTCACCCAGGCAGCGACTTGGCGAGCGTACTTGGTTTCATCAAAATCCGCTTCGTTGAATCCGATACTGAAGGTGTGCAGTGGCGTGTCCATTTGTTGTTGCGCTAGCGCCACAATCAG
>JAYVHC010000838.1:0-2479 GCA_043771575.1 Planctomycetia bacterium | reverse complement strand
TTTGCTTCGACTTCGAGTCCAAACGTTAGGCCGGCATGATCACAGATGTCAGCGATTTGTCCCAATTGGTCGACAACTTGCGGAAGGTGTTGCCACGCATCGGTTCCTTTGGGATGGTAGAACGCGAAACCGCGAATCAGTTTCGTACCGAGCGTATTCGCAACTTCGCACGCGTGTTTGACTTCGGTGTCTAGGTATTGCTTAAAGGGCACAAAACGGTTTGAAGTGCCATCGTCGACGTCGAGCAATTTAACTTTGCCAATCGGCGATCCAACAGTCGCGACCTTCAAACCGTATTCTGCTTGCATCGAGCAAACCGTTTTCAATTCTTCCGTGGTTAAAGCCATCGAGTTCTTTATGCCGCTGCCAACGTCGATGAAGCGGATCGAGTAGTACTGCAATCCCGCTGCAGCTAGGGCAGCGAATTGCTGGACGGCGAGTTTCTGGTTGGCAGCTTCGTCCGCAAATCCGCTCAGGATGATCGAAGTAGGTTCGGACATAGTGTTTGCCTTCGTTTGAGAATGAGTATGCCGCGACGCACCGCCGTGAAGGTCCATCGCGAGGCGGGACGTCGCGGCACTCTGGGTTCACTTAGTGGCGTGGTAGTCTACGGTAATGATGCTGGTGATGCCGCCACGGGCACCCCAGTGGCTTTCGAGCGTCGCGCGGCGGGGTTGGGACACCGCTACGAAGTCGTCAAGGATGCAATTCGTGACATTTTCGTAAAAGATCCCTTCATTTCGGAAGCGTTGTAGGTACAGTTTGAGGCTCTTGAGTTCCACACACAGCTTGTCGGGCACGTAGCGGAAAACCAGCACGCCGAAATCGGGTTGGCCAGTTTTAGGGCAAACCGATGTGAACTCGGGGCAGCGAATTTCGATCTGATAATCGCGGTCCGGAAAGCTGTTGTCGAAGACTTCGAATTCTTCGCGAAAATTTGTTGGCACTTGCAGTCACCGTTGGCTGAAGTAGGTCCTATTGGCAATCGATCAAGAAATGGCAGTATGCAACGCGAGGCGTTAAATCGAAAGGGGGCGCTCCTGCGCATTTGCGAGATCTACGCCAGTGTCCAGGGTGAGGGACTGCTGACCGGAACGCCCAGCGTTTTTGTGCGAACCAGCGGCTGTAACCTGCGGTGCTGGTTTTGCGATACACCCTTCGCTTCTTGGGCACCTGAAGGGCCACATTTGTCGGTGGACGAAGTGCTTGCAAGAACGCTGGCCCTTGAGCTGCGGCACATTGTCCTCACGGGCGGCGAACCGATGATCCATCGCCCGCTTGTCGAACTCTGCCAAGCCCTCCGAAACCAAGGTAAACATATCACCATCGAGACCGCCGGAACCGTAGCGCAAACCTTGGAATGCGATTTGATTTCGATCAGCCCTAAACTGGCAAGTTCTGCGCCGAGTAGCGCGAGCGCCGGTAGCTGGCAAGCCACGCATCAGGCTCGGCGCGAGCGGCTGGAGATCGTCAACGCTTTGATTCTTGAGCACGCATATCAGTTGAAGTTTGTCGTCGATAGTCCCAGCGACGCGGACGAAGTGCTGCGTTACCTGGAAAAACTTGCCCAACTTGTTGCAATTGACGGCGACCGCGTGCTGCTCATGCCGCAGGGAACCGATATCGATTCACTGCAGAGACAAGAGGATTGGTTACTGCCTTGGTGTCACACACATAATTTGCGCTATTGTGCCCGTGCACACATCTTGTGGTACGGCAACCAACGCGGTACCTGAGCACATCCAATTTCCTCACTTTCCATACAAACGTACGTCGTCAAAAGCATTCATATCATCGAACGAGCCCAGGCCGAGGCGGCCGTTGGAAAACGTTTTGTCGGAAGTGGTCATGTGCGGATTCTTCATGTCATCAAAGTAGACTTGGATCTTGCCCGATTGGCTGTTGCGAACGACTTTTACCGTGTGCCATGCGTCGTCCCATGGCACTTCTTGCTGGTTGTCTGTGAGCGGCCGACGGGGTTCGTTGTTGACGATCATGATCTGACCGCTAGCGGGGTCAGGTTTGGCTCCGAGATGAACGTACTAACGGAGTTTTTAGATTGCACGGAATCAAAATTCGGACCATCGTCCAAGCGAATCTAGCGCGGCTTGGCGGCGTTGCGCTCGTTGTGCTTTTAACAACGGCGACTCTTCTGCCTCCGTGGGATCAGCGGCCAGCATCGCGTCCATAAAATTGACTTGCCACACACCATACTCACAATCCCAACTTGGTAAGGCGAGCGATGTTACCTGGATCCACCGATGGTTCGACCACTCGGAGATCTGCTGGGCAGTGCATGGGCCGACGTTCAACCCACTGTATCGATCGTAAATGGCTGGAAACATTCCGTCATCGTCCGCACACGGTAAATCGAGCAGTTTGGCAAGTTTCTGATTGACTTTAAGCATCTGCCGTTCGTTAGGATCCGGTGCAATGCTCACAAAGTACTCATCGTCGATTCCCATGATGGCTTTGACCT
>JAYVHC010000837.1:0-4369 GCA_043771575.1 Planctomycetia bacterium | reverse complement strand
CGGTCAAAGTACTCGCTGGCTGACTGTGGCGCTGGTCGAATCAGCTGCCTTTGGTGCCTCCCCAACCGAGATTATCGCTGCCCTTGACGCTGAAAACATCGAGTCACGACCTGTATGGAAGCCAATGCACATGCAACCGGCGTTTGCTGGCTGTGCAAAAATCGGAACGGATGTTTCGGAGCGATTCTTCCGCGATGGAATCTGTCTTCCAAGCGGCACTTCGATGACTGACGAACAGCAAACCCGCGTGGTTTCTATCTTCCGCCAGCTGGCGCGGCGTTCCAGTTGATCATTGGATGGTCTGTGAAAATGCGAATCCTCGTAATCCACCGTTACTTTTGGCCCGATACACCCCCTTATGCGTCCATGCTTCGCCGGATTGCAGAGCATTGGATCGCAGGTGGCCATAGCGTGCAGGTCTTCAGTACGCAACCGTCATACAAGGTCGAAGTTGAAATTGAGCGGCGGCCGAAACGGGAAAGGCTTGGCGAACTGGAGGTTGTACGCTGCTCGTTGCTGAAAGAGAAGTCTCGCAACGGACTGCTGCGAGGAATCAACAGTCTTCTGTTTGCCTTTAGGGTTTTTCTGCATATCGTTGTGCAGCGAGGCAAATGGGATGTCGTTATGTGCTCAACGGTGCCACCGGTACTGATGGGCATGGCTTCAAGCTTGGGGGCAAGACTAACGGGAGCAAAGTTCATTTATCATGCAATGGATATCTGGCCCGAAGTGGGTACAGTCGCTGATCAGTTGAAGCCAGGGCTCATCTATCGCATGATGCGATGGTTGGATACTCGAAATTGTCTGCGTGCCTCAGCCATTGTCTGCTTATCGGATGATATGCGCTGCAGCTTCATTTCCCGCGATTCGCGAGTGGCTAACAAGATCCACGTTATCAACAACTTTGATCTGCCGGATTATTCTGGCGGGAGTCCGCCGCACACGCATCCGCAGAAAACAGCCGGTAAGTTTAGGGTGTTATTTGCCGGCAATATTGGCCGTTATCAGTCGTTGGATACTGTCCTGTCCACAGCAGAAATACTGCGTGACCATGAGAATATCGAGTTTGTCTTTGTGGGAGATGGGGCAACCAAAGCCTCCCTTCAATCCCAAGCGAATGAAAAAGGCCTCTTGGATAGAAGTGTTTTTTTCATTCCGCATCAACCCGTGGGAATTGCCAAGCAGTTGATTGCTGATGCCGATTTGGCTTTGGTGAGTCTTGCCCGGGGCGTAATCAAGTTCGCGTATCCCAGCAAGACGATGACTTACTTGGCAATGGGTTGTCCGCTGGCGGTGATTGTCGAGTTGGATAGTGAGCTGGCACGAACCGTTCAAGAGCAGACGCTTGGGGTCGTTGTCGCGCCGGGCGAGACTGAGAAACTAGCAAATGCAATTGTAGATCTAAGCCACCGTGCTAACGATTTGGCGGCGATGCGAATCCGCTGCAGTGAGTATGCAAAATCGAATTCGACACCGGAAGTGCTGTTGCGAGACTGGGATCGACTACTTGCCGATCTGAAGTAGAACGATTGTCCCAATCGTTCCCAGAAGCAATTGAGACAATTGCTCTACACTGACAGCAATTGGGACAATTGCTCTACACTGGGAGCCATTGAGACAATTGCTCTACAATAGTTTTTGACTTTCGAATTTATAACATCGGAGTAGAAGCTGAACTTGTGAAACAACCTCCGGTAATCATCATTGGCGCAGGTCGGTCTGGCACGAATATGCTTCGGGATGTTCTGGTGCAGATTCATGGCTTGGGAACTTGGCCATGTGACGAGATCAACTACATCTGGCGTCATGGAAATAGGAGCTATGCCACCGATGAATTTACGCGCGCGATGGCCACGCCAAAGGTTAAAAAATTCATTCGCAATCAATTTGAAAAACTTACATCAACCTCGAATCTGTCGACCGTCGTAGAAAAGACGTGTGCTAATTCTCTGCGCTGTGGCTTTGTGGCGGAAGTATTTCCAGAAGCGCGAATTGTACACATCGTGCGGGACGGTCGGGATGTTGCTATCTCTGCTGCACAGCGTTGGAATGCTCCCCTAGATTTGTCTTACATTGCGAAAAAAGCGAAGTACGTTCCGCTCAGCGATCTGCCTTATTATGCGACCAAATATTTGGGCAATCGAGTCTATCGGTTATTGGGCGGTGGCAAGCGACTTTCTTCCTGGGGCCCAAAATTCACTGATATGCAACAGGTTCTGGCCAACCACTCGTTGCCGGTCGCTTGTGCGATGCAATGGCAGGCATGTGTTTCGCGTACTCTAGCCGATTTGGTTGAAATTCCTGCTAGCCAGCAGTTTACGTTGACTTATGAACGATTTGCCAATGCTCCGCAAGATTCCATTGGGGAGATCGCCGAGTTTCTCAACGTGGACTTGTCGCCTGCAAACGCCCGCGCATATACTTCGGCGGTCTCCGACCGCAGCATTGGGAACTGGAAAAATAAGCTATCAGCCGAAGATAGGACAGCCGTGGAGGGACTTACTGGAGAGTTGTTGCAACGCCTTGGATATAAGTGTGGTAAAACGTCCAATGCGTAACGGATTATCTCCCGAAAATTGCTTTTTGAAAAGAATGTTTGACATTCTCATTTCGTTCATAGGCTTGTTAGTTGTATGGCCACTGATTCTCTTGGGTTGGGTAGCCGCAACCATGAGCACCCACAGAAATGGGTTTTTTATTCAAACACGTGTCGGCCTACACGGTAAGCCCTTTAAACTATTTAAGCTGCGTTCCATGCGAGCGTGTAATGACCTGCGAACCACCGTCACAACTCGACATGATCCGCGCATCACGCAAGTTGGAAGAATTCTACGCAGAACGAAAGTGGATGAGTTGCCTCAGTTGTTAAATGTCTTATTAGGGCATATGAGTATTGTTGGGCCACGTCCGGATGTCCCCGGTTTCGCTGATCGGCTGAGTGGGGATGATCTGATTGTTCTATCCATTCGACCCGGCATAACTGGTCCAGCCACCTTGGAGTTTCGCAACGAAGAGGAGCTTTTATCGAGTCAATCCGATCCAGATCGCTATAATCGCGAAGTGATCTGGCCAAGAAAAGTCGAACTCAATCGTGAGTATGTCGCCAATTATTCATTTTGGAAGGATTTTGGCTACATCTGGCGAACGATAGCTCGGACCTAACACGACGCTATCATCCATCACGTCCCGCTCGTGATGATTGCGTTGTTTCGCGTTTTTCCGGACGTCGCGCTTGACGATTGGCTAATGTCTTCATTTCCTGCGGGGATATAGAATAGCGCAACACAAACCAATACGTTGGTTTGTGGTTGCCATTGGGTTGCGCATTACAAGCCCGAAGCGCAAGCGAGTGAATGAGTTGCGCGATTCACTCGCTTGCGCTTCGGGCTTGTATTCCCCGTGATTAGCACAATGCGCGTTGTCCAGCGAAAGATAGCGATGAATTACCGATGAATAATCAACGTGTAAACCACCGGGCAGCCTGGGAGCGTTCGAAGCGATAGCCGCAAGGCTGTGTGCTATTCAGCAGACGCTCGAGCCTCTTACCAAACCCAGGCACGTTTCGATCTTCGCGGCTGATCATGGAGTTGTAACGGAGGGCGTTTCTGCTTGGCCGAGTAGCGTTACCCAGGCTGTCGTGGGGCTCATGTCCACTGGGCGGACTGCGAGCGGAGTGTTTGCGCGGACGCTCGACTGCCAGTATGAGGTTGTCGATGTCGGGCTGATGGAACCTGCCGCCATGTGCGATGGTGAAACGCGGCTGGTTCAGGCTGCCAAACGACGAGGGACTGGTAATTTGCTGCATGAACCAGCGATGCTCAGCCACGATTTCGAGCATGCATGGAGCGTGGGAACCGATCGCGCGCGCAATGCGATTAAATTCGGTAACAAATTGCTCATTGGCGGGGAAATGGGTATTGGCAACACGACTTCAGCCAGTTGCTTAGTATCGTTTTTTACGAGTACGGATCCGCTGAAAGTCGTCGGCAGAGGTGCGGGGATCGATGATGCCGGTTTGCTGCGCAAGCAGCAAGTTGTCTGCGCAGCGATCGAGCGCGTGCGCTCGTTGCAATTACATTCGCCAATTGAAGTCGCTTGTCAACTCGGTGGTTTGGAAATTGTTGCACTTGCGGGCTTTTATACCGAGGGAGCTAGGCTGGGTGCGACTATTGTTGTGGACGGCTTCATTGCCACGGCTGCAGCGCTGTTAGCTGAATCGGTGTGTCCTGGTACTTCGCGGGCCATGATTGCAGGGCATCGTTCAGTGGAACCAGGACATGTGGCCGCGCTCGCTGCACTCGGTTTGGTCCCGGTACTCGACTTGGAAATGCGATTGGGTGAAGCAACGGGTGCATTGGCAGCGCTGCCC
>JAYVHC010000836.1:0-2115 GCA_043771575.1 Planctomycetia bacterium | reverse complement strand
TCGACCATCCAGTTATTAAGTTCGGCTGGTCAATTGGGACAGCCACTGCCCGCATTGATCCGGGCCAACATGTTCATACGCACAACGTTCGCTGCAATCACACCATCGACCTCGAAGCGATCTCGACTGAGATTCCTGCGGATCCGGAACCGATCGGCGACTTTACGTTTCAAGGCTTCCGCCGTCCGTCGGGTAAAGTTGGAACTCGCAACTACTTGGCGATTATTAGCAACGTGAACTGCTCGGCCTCGGTCGCGCGCATGATCGCCAAGCGCTTTGATGAGCAGTCGTTGGCGGCCTTTCCCAATGTGGACGGCGTGATATCGTTTCGTCACGAAGGGGGCTGCGCGATGGCCTGGGACGGAGTGCGTCACCGGATGCTTTCCCAGGTTCTCGGCGGTATCGCCAAACATCCGAATATCGGCGGCTACTTGTTGGTCGGTCTCGGCTGCGAACAAGGGACGCTCGATCACTTGGTCAAATCGCAGAACCTTCATCAGTTGCGCAAACCGGGTTCTGACTCGCCGTCCGACGTCAACGACCTACCCGTGCTCTCAATTCAGTCAGTGGGCGGCACACGCCAAACAGTCGAACGGGGTGTCGAAATCGTGGCCAAAATGTTGCCGCAAGTCAACGCTGCGCGGCGCAGTGAGGTATCCGCTAGTCATCTTGTGTTAGGGCTCGAGTGCGGTGGCTCGGATGGTTACTCAGGCATTACGGCTAATCCGGCTCTCGGGGCCGCAGCCGATCGTGTAGTCGCTTGCGGTGGTACCGCAATCTTGTCAGAGACGCCTGAGATCTATGGAGCCGAACATCTGCTGACGCGACGTGCCCGTACAAGGGCTGTGGCCGAGAAGTTGCTCGAGCGGATCGAATGGTGGAAGTGGTATTGTGGCAACTATGGGGAAGAAATGGACAGCAATCCCTCGGTCGGCAACAAAGCGGGTGGATTGACGACGATCGCCGAAAAGTCGTTGGGAGCCGTCGCCAAGGGTGGCACGACAGCGCTTGAAGCCGTTTACGACTACGCTGAGCCCATCGATCGCGCGGGGTTCGTCGTCATGGACAGCCCTGGCTTCGATCCAGCCAGTGTGACGGGTCTGGCCGCTAGCGGCGCCAACTTGATCGCCTTCACTACAGGTCGCGGAAGTTGCTTTGGATTCAAACCAGTGCCCAGCTTCAAGATCGCATCGAATTCAGTTTTGTACCATCGCATGCGGGAAGACATGGACTTCAACGCTGGCGAAGTGCTTGAAGGGAAGAGTATCCAAGAAGTCGGCCACGAGATGTTCTTGCGTCTGCTCGCAACCGCCAGCGGAGAAAAGACCTGCAGCGAACAACTTGGTATCGGCGACGAAGAGTTTGTCCCATGGTTGGTCGGGCCTGTCATGTAATCCGACCCTCCAAGACGTATTTTGAATTTGCGCTATTGAATATTCCCGAAGGGAATGAAGACATTAGCCGGTGGTTAGCGCAGCGCCACCACCGGAAAAACTCGGAAAAACCTCCTTCATCCCAAAGGGATGACAGACGCATGTTTCTGGCATCCCTGCAGCAAGTCAGGCAAACGATTTATCGGCGGCGGACGTGGCCAAGTGCGACGTGTGCTCTACATGGCAACGGTTGTCGCGATCCGCCACAACCCAGCGATTAAGGCATTTTACGCGAATCTCAAAGCACAAGGCAAAGCGTCTAAGATGGCGATCGTGGCATGCATACGCAAGCTCGTAACGATCTTGAATGTACTGATCAAGACGAACCAACTATGGGAGAACAAAATGAGCGTCTGAGCAGTTCTCAGACGCTCCGAGACACGTCATTGACGCACCGTCGACTCGGCTATCCCTCGTAAGGTTGTGTCCCCACAGAGCCTCATTCCGTTTCACCAAGCGACTGCAATATTCTGCGGCGGGATCGTTGGCATGCGAAGCTCGATCAGCAGGGTTACAACGACGAGCGGTTAGCGGATATTGACACCGTGATGAATGCACTCACTGCGTGTCGCACTGGGCATTTGGGAAGTCTTACGTCATGCGCGTAGCTGGTTTCGTGAGAAACCGGATGCATCAGAGTTGTTCGCGCGTTCGTCCGGGTTTTTACAAACCCAGCTACATG
>JAYVHC010000835.1:0-1952 GCA_043771575.1 Planctomycetia bacterium | reverse complement strand
AAATTTTTCGACCGACGTAAGAGTGCGATCGTCTGCCAGATCTTGCTAACGATCTGCGTGCTGGCGGGTTGTATCATTGCCAACAAGTTCGCATCGACTCCTGCCACGCAATGGATGTGGCTAGCTGGCGCGGTGATCGCCGGCCTAAGCAACCTGTTGAATATCCGCCAGTGGCTGGGGACTAGCCCGCGTGAAACCTATGAAGAGTCATCGAGCCTCGACCGAAACAACAAGCAGGAATCCGATGCGAAATCCACACGCTCGCAGGCTTTGAAGGCCGGGCCCACGAGTCCGCTACAATGGATGGATCTGCTCGGTTTGCTGTTCATAGCCGTAGCCCTTGCAATTTCCGTGTATGCTAGTGCGTCTTCCCCCAAGACAAACGCGTGGCTAAGTACGGTCCATACTCTGGCGGCCTGTGTTCTGTGGGGGGTCGGGGTGTTCTGTGGCTCGCAGTTAACCTTCGGAAGCACGCCGTTGTCGCTGTCCGCCGTATCATGGTCAGGAGTAGCGAGGGTTGCACTGTTATGTTGGATCGCTGAAACTTGCGTTGCCGCCGCGGTCCTACTTGCACCGGTCGATAACAGAGCAGACTTCCAGTCGGTCGCCATGACTCGCTTATTTGCAATCTCGATCTTATTGACGGATTTTGTCGTGTGGATGATTCCACATCGTGTTGCGACATTCAAATGTACCGGTAAATCGACCGCTTGGGTTTCGCTGACGCTGGCTGCATGGCTCGGCACACTTAGCCTGGCGGTACTTTGTGCGTTGCCTAGCTCTTGGCCGTGGCGGAGTTTTTAGGGCGCCGTCGGAACACCGTGGGTCCTTATTGCCGAGAGTGACCGTGCCTTCCGGGTGTGGTCTCACCAGGCCTTACACCGTTGCCGAGCATGGGACTTGTACTTTAAATATGCTGCCGACTCCAACTTTGCTTTCGACGAAGATCGAACCATCGTGGGCGTCGATGATGCTCTTGCAAATCGCCAGCCCCAAGCCGCTGCCGCCGGTCTGCCGTGTACGCGCCTCATCGACACGATAGAATCGATCAAATAAATGGGGCAGTGCTTCGCTTGGAATTCCGCAGCCGCTATCACGAACCGACACCACCGCTTGGTTACCTTCCTGCGACGTGGTGAGGATGACTTTGCCGCCAGGCTTGTTGTAGTGAATTGCGTTGCTGAGCAAGTTTGCAATGACTTGCGACAAGCGGCGAGCATCTCCTTGGCAACGCGCGGGACAGCCTTCGATAGTAATTTCGACTTGACGTTCTGCCGCGAGCGGCTTGAGCAATGCCGTTGCGTCGATGGCGATGGACTGAAGGTCGACTTGATTCCGTTCAATCTCCAGTTTACCTTCGTCGGCACGGGCCAGCGTTAACAGATCCTCGACGAGCGTCTTCATGCGGGCGCCGGCTTTTTGGCATGTACTGATCGTCTGCTTGTACTCCTCGGAGCTCCGTGGGCGATTGAGTGCGAGTTCGCAATGCGACATGAGCACTGCCAGCGGGGTACGCAGTTCGTGCGACGCGTCAGCCGTAAACTGCGATTGCCGTTTGAATGAACTGTCCAGGCGTCCGAACATGGAATTCAAAATCGTTGACAGCGCGCGGACCTCGTCATCCATGCCAGCGATTTCAATGCGCTCGGACAAATTAGATGCGTTGATCTTCCCCGCGGTCTCACTTATCTGTTTGATCGGTCGAATAGTCTTTCCGGATAGCCACCAACCACCGATTAACCCCAGCCCGAGCACGCCCAGTCCCGTACCAACCAACTGCACTAACCAGCTCCGTAACCGATCGACGTGATGGTGAATATCACGACCGACCAGGATCAACGTCTCTCCCGGCCCGCGCAACAGCACTTCTCGATTTCGGCCTACCGAGCGATACTCAATCGCTCGCCGTGTGGCGGTCCAGGCCGGAATTGCATCGGAGGGATCGGCACGCA
>JAYVHC010000834.1:0-7794 GCA_043771575.1 Planctomycetia bacterium | reverse complement strand
CAGCTTCGGGCTGTTCTCCGCGCTTTTTCGCCGCCATAATCAACGCCAAGGCAATTTCCGGACAGACACTAGCTAGTGTCTAGCCACGGAACATGATTCCTGGGCTCTCAAATGGATTCGCCATTTGCCCGGTAGCGCTTGGTTTTGTTGCGATCAACACTTCGCGTTTGCCTCCAATCGGACCGCGCACTCGAAGAACTTCAAATCCGACACTGCCAAGTTCGCGGCGCACTGCACTCTTGACGCAATAACTCGTCAGCGTCCCGCCTTCGCGCAGGCCGTCAAAGGCCTTGCGAAAAACTTCGAGACTCCACAATTCCGGACAACTTGTTGGGCCAAATGGATCGAAGTATATCGCATCAAAAATTCCAGGTTTTTCGGGCATGTATTCGACGGCATCGCCAACAACAATCTCTAACTCGATATTCTCTCGAAAGGAGCAACGGTACACACCGCGCTCAACAATCCCAGGCAACTTGGTACGCCACTCAACCAAGTCGCTAAGCAGCCTCTGCGCTACATCAAGCAATTCCCCAAAATCTTGGCGATAGAGCGGGTTGAGTGAACTGTCGTTCAAATTCAGCCCGCCAAGAATGTCTGCGGGTAATAGGGATATCTCCAGTGCTCGATAGCACAGCGATGTTTGGTAAATCATCGCATCTGCGGCGGTCAGTAGAAAAGCCGTTGCTGTCCCCAACCCGTACTCTAGTACTGCACTCCCCTGCCCTGTTCTAAGTCGCTTATGCACACCGCTATTCAATAAGTAAACCACCAACGACTCGGTCAGGGCACCACAACCGCTGTGATAGGTTTCATCGAGCCTCTCATCCCACAGCGTACGGCTGCCATCATCCGTTGTCTGCCAATGCAAACCTGTTGATGACGTTGGGGTAGTAGAACGCTTTGGAATTGCCATCATCGACTCAATAGTTTATCGAGCACTGCGATTACCTCTGCAGCTTGCATTCGAAGACGACTCTGTTTGTTCAGGCAGACAGTTACACAATCGAAAAGTTCGCGCGGCGCATTCCACTCGCTTAACACCTCGATATGGTGCGGCATTGCCGAAATCGTATCAAAAATCATCACAAAGGGTTCGTTGGAATTGGACGCCCTGCGAAGGCTGCAAATTTACCGATTGCGTAGTCGTTTGTCCATGCGAATGTTTTCGCGAAGGGGGAATATGCCCACTACGTAAAACACTGGACATGCTGATAAAATGTCCAAACAGTAAAACCAAATCCGAGTGACTTAATTCGTCAAAAAAGCAAGACCATCCATGATCGACCAGACATTAGTGCGTCATCCCAAGCGAGTCGCAGTTATCGGCAGCGGACTTGGCGGCCTCTCGGCAGCATGCGTTTTAGCGGCTCGCGGACACGAAGTGACGCTTTTCGAAAAGAACGAATGGCTTGGGGGAAAAGCGGCCGAACATCGCGCCGACGGCTTTCGATTCGATATGGGGCCAACCATCCTGACGCTGCCTGGTGTGCTCAAACGCATCTTCGAGGAAGCTGGGAAACGCATCGAAGAATACTTGCAGCTGGTTGAACTCGATCCGCAATGGCGCTGCTTTTTTGAAGATGGGACTTCGCTTGATTTAGTTTCCGACACGGCGCGCATGCAGCAAAACCTACGAGATCTCTCGGGTGACGACAAATCCGCCGACGGTTATGCTAGGTTCATTACGATGTCACAGGGCTTGCACGACGTTTCCGAGCGCTTCTTCTTTTGGAAAAGCGTCGGAGGCATCGCGGATACTTTTCAAGCAACCGGCGCGTTCAATTTGAATGTTCTGAAGGATGTCCTGTCTCTGCGCATGGGGCAGTCCGTGGCCGGGGTGGTTCGCAAACACGTTCCTGATGCACGCGTTGCGCAAATGATCGACCACTTCACCCAGTACGTTGGCTCGTCTCCCGAAGCGTCACCGGCGGTTCTGTGCGGCATCGCGCACATGCAAACCAAAGAAGGCGTCTGGTACCCGATCGGTGGCACCCGCGCCGTTCCCAACGCGCTGGCTAAATTGGCCGCAGATTTGGGTGTTACGGTTCGCTGCAATACCGATGTCGACGCCATCGAAACCAACGCCAGCGAAGTGACTGGAGTGCATTTGGCGAACGGCGAGTCGATACGGTTCGACGCAGTCGTTTCGAACTGCGATTCAGTACGAACCCATCGCGAGCTGCTGCGCGCGTACTCGGGTCCGACTCAGTTCACGCGCAAGCGAAACTTCGAACCCGCTTGTTCTGGCGTTGTGCTTTACCTCGGATTGCGCGAAGCCTACGATCACTTACTGCATCACAACTTTGTGTTCTCCAAAGATCCGCACGAGGAGTTTGATTGGATTTACAAGCGGGGTTATCCCGCGCCCGATCCGACCTGCTATGTGTGTGCACCGGCGCGTACCGAACCAGAGGTGGCACCGCCCGGTGGTGAAGCGCTCTATGTCCTCGTTCACACTCCCTACTTGCGACCTAACCACGATTGGTCGCAAATGTTCCCCGAGTACCGCGAAGTTATCCTCGAGAAACTCGAAGGCACCGGCGGCATGACGGGTTTGCGTGATCGCATCGTCAGTGAAGCGTCGCTGACCCCGGAGGGCATTCACAAACGCTACCGAGTGCTCAACGGCGCGATCTATGGATTGGCCAGCCACGGAAAATTCCTCGGGGCCTTCAAACCCGCCAATCGCAGCCGCGATCTGCATGGCCTCTACTTAGCTGGCGGTGCCGCTCATCCAGGACCCGGTATGCCGATGGTGCTCATGAGCGGCTGGATCGCCGCCGACAGTCTCGATATGGATTCGCAGAAAGTGGTGCGCTAGTCGAACTTGATTCAAACCGCGGATTAGAAGTGTGCCAACCGAACTCCCAGGGACCGACGCTATGAAATTATGGTTTATCTCAGACACACACAACCAGCATGAGCTGCTGAGTATTCCAAACGATGTCGACGCCGTCCTGCACTGCGGTGACGAGTCCGAGTCCGGCAACGCGTGGCTGAATGAACCCGAGGCGAGGAGGTTCTTTAGCTGGTACTCGTCGCTCGACATTCCCACCAAAATCTTCGTGCCCGGCAATCATTCGACAGCCGTCGAGCAAGGTTTGATATCGCCAAGCGATTATCCGGCAATCCAGTTTCTAATTCACACTCAAATCACTTGGCAGGGGCTGAAGGTATTCGGTTCGCCTTACACGCCGATGTTTTTCGATTGGGCTTACATGAAACCTCGTACGGAATTGGATGCGGTTTGGCAAACGATTCCTGACGATATCGACATTCTCATCACACATGGACCACCCAAAGGCATCCTGGACGTGACGAAGGACATGGACACTCGCGCGCCTGTACATGTCGGCTCAAAGTCACTGACAAAACACGTTGAGCAGCGAATCAAACCCAAGATCCATGCCTTCGGACATATTCACGACGAACGCGGTATCAACAACTTCGGCAGCGTCACACGCGGCGTAACAGAGTTCATCAACTGCGCCTGCTGTGACCTAGGCGGACGATTGAAGAACCAGGGGTTTGTCATTGAATTGAAACCCTTGGAACAGATAGCGGGCTAGCTACTCGCAGGTTCAGCAGGCGAGACGCCCGCGCTCCAAAATACGGCACACGCGTACCAACGTGTGAAAATAGAGCAGTTACCGGCTTGTTAAACTGAGACTTGTCGCTTCCTTCGGAGCGCGGGCGTCTCGCCCGCTTGCGGCACACGGCGATTTTCAATCGCGTTCAATACCCTCGCTGGCTCACTTGAGTTTTCATCCGTTGGAAAAAATTCGCGTTGACTTCGGTCCGTTGCCCTTCGGCAGAACGGTTGGGGACAACTGTTCTACACTTTCTAGCAGCGCAGGCTACCCGCAAAACCGTTGGTGCGCGAACGCGCCCATTCTGCAAATGTATCCACTCGACTAGAATGAACGCCTTGTGCAGCCACTTAGAAACGGGATCGCATACAGAGCAAATCCAGGCAATCAATAACGAGACTTTCACTATGGGTAGAAGTTTTGAAGTCCGCAAGGAGTCGATGGCCAAAACGGCCGGTCAAAAATCCAAGGTGTATTCAAAATATGGCAAGCAACTGTATGTCATTGCCAAGAACGGAGGCGCAGACCCCTCTGCCAATCCCAGTCTGCGGAGCATGATCGAGAAAGCCAAACGCGACCAAGTTCCCGCGCACGTGATTGAAAAAGCGCTCGACAAAGCCAAAGGTGCGGGCGGTGAGGACTTTGTGTCCGCCCGTTACGAGGGTTTTGGACCAGGCGGTTGCTCGATCATCATTGATTGCTTAACCGATAACAACAATCGGACCATCACGGACATCCGCAACTGCTTCACCAAGACGGGAGCAAAGATGGGCGCGCCCGGCGCAGTCATCCATTTCTTTGACCACTTGGCCATCCTGTCATTTAAAGGGGACAACGGAGAGCAAGTGCTGGAAACCATGCTGGCTGCCGATGTCGATGTGAACGACGTCGAATGTGAGAACGGTCAAGTAACTCTGTTTGCGCCGGCAACCGAATTTTTTAAGGCTAGAAGTGCACTGCTGGTGGCGCTACCAGGTGTCGAGCTAGAAGTCGATGAAATCAGCTTCGTGCCTCAGTCGCGCACCGAAATCAGCGCCGAGGATCGCCCCTTGTTCGAGAAGTTTATCAATATGCTCAACGAGTGCGACGACGTCCAAGATATCTATCACAACGCCATTCTTCCAAGCTAGCGCCGCTTTGCCCGCAAACGCGACGCAGCCGGTAAATCTTGCCAAGTTTACTCGATTCGCCCTTCCGGAAAAGCCGAATAAGAAATTGTGGACTTGGTGTTGGCATTTTTTTAATGCTTGCAAGACTCGCTTTCAACGGTCTGAATCATGCGTTTGAACAAGCAAATCTGCGTCGGAATTCTTGGTTTCTTGCCAATCACGGCCGGACTGCTAGCATCTCCCGCGGCGGCGCAGTTGCGGACCGGACGCGAGCAGCGGATGCTGTATCACGAGCAGCTCGTTTCTGAACAAAAGTCGAAGCCAAAAGCCTCGAAGCGCGATTCTCAAGTTGCGCAAGCTGCCCATGCTGAGGGCGAGGCTGTAAAGTCGATTCTGGATAGCGCGTCTGATCAGCCAGTTGGAAGCGGGAAAGCAACCACTGACTTGAATCAGAATGGCGTCGTTCACGAACCCACAGTTCACCCACCGGTCTACAGCGACGATGGTTTTGTTCCTTCCGAATCGTCGGGTGGCTGCAGCTGCGGCCATTGCGGAGGTGGCCTGGTTAGCGGTTGTGGTGCTGGATGCGATGACTTCGCAGACTTGGCGCCTGCCTGTGCTGGCGCATGGGGAGCGGCGGGTTGTGGCGAGGCAATGTTTACTGGCTGTGGTCCGCTGGCAAATCTGCTGAGGGGCTTGACGATTCGAGCCGAAGTGCCGCTTTATTGGCGTCGCGCTGCTGGGCCGCCGACGCTGGTGACGACTTCACCGGACGGTACGGCGCAAGGCGTGGCCGGCGAACTTGGTCAAACAACTACACGAACTTTGCTAGGTGGAAACGGACCGCTCGGAGACAAAGCCATCGCAGGTTTTCGGATTACGGCCGGTACTTGGTTGCGACAAGATCAATATTACGGTTTGCTTTTCCGTTACTGGAATGCAGGCAACCAAGACGAAACCTTCCGTTTCAATTCGAGTCAAAATGCAATTCTGGCTCGTCCATTCAGGAATACGACAGCAGGCAATGGCGTTCAAGACACACAGTTGATTGCCTTCCCGAACCAGAGCACAGGAAATATCTCGGTCTCAGCAGGCTCGGAAGTGTACGGCCTGAACATCATGCTGCGTCGATTGGCTTACCGTGACCGTTTCACGAGAATTGATTGGTTGTACGGCTACCAACATGTGAGCATTGATGAGACGCTTTCGATCAACAGCAATACCTTGGTGACTGGCAACCAGAATCCGGCTTTGACAGGGGCGTCGATCGCTGTCTCTGATCGTTTTGCAACACAGAATGATTTTCATGGGGTGACCTATGGATTCATGGGCAACCGCGACTTGGGATGCTGGAAACTCGAATCGACGTTCCGCTTAGGAATGGGTAATTTACGAAGACAAGCGAGCGCAGTGGGATCGACGACGACAACGAGTGCGGCTGGCGTTTCAGCGACCGAATCGCAGGGTCTGCTGGCGCGGAACACCAACAGCCAACCCTTCAAGGACGACACGTTTGTTGTCATGCCCGAGGTGGGTTTTAACGCAGCCTATCGTATTCGACCAGGCTTGGACTTTAACGTCGGCTACAATTACATGTTGATCCCGAAAGTCGGCCAAGCTAGTCGGCAGATCGACAAGCAGTTAGCGGTCAACTTGTCGGATCCGCTCACTGGCAGCCTTAATCCACAACTTAATTTCGAAGAGCGGAAGTATTGGCTGCATTCGCTCGGCTTGGGCTTGCAGTGGAATTATTGATGACCGATTTGAATCATGCGGCTGCCCCGTTTGCGTGGGCTCCGATCAGCCAATTAATCGGGCTGGAGGTTCAGCCGCCGGTCGATCACTCAACTGGCACTGCAGAGGTTTATCTCAATGTTGATCAACGCATGCACAATCCAATGGGAGTGGTGCATGGCGGAATACTATCATTGCTGGCTGACGCTACGATGGGCATTGCGTTCGGCAGGCTGCTCAGCGAAAAGTTCAGCTTTGCAACCATCGAGCAAAAGACAAACTTCATTCGGCCAGTGAAAGCAGCTCGTCTGCACGCCGTAGCCAAGTTGGTCCAGCGCGGGCTACGCATCGGCTTTCTTGAATGCAGCATTGTCGACCACCGCGGCAAGCTGGTCGCGACCGCAACGTGTACGGTGACGTCTCTTGGGACTGATTGAGCTTCAGATAGTCAATCGCTTGCGATTCGTGCTTGCAACTGCATCAATTCCCAACCAAGGCCATGGAGGCTTACTCCGTTTCGGAGCTGCCTGAGCCGGTGTCGAGCTTGATCCACTTGCGAGTTGACAGCTTTTTGATGCCGTCAGCGGTGACCGAAGCGTTGTCCTTCAGCGTTAACGATTGCAGTTTGGGCATTGCCATCAATTTGTCGATACTGGCGTCAGTAATGCTGGTAGAGCGAATGCCCAATTCTCTGAGGTTTGGAAGCGCCGCAATCAGCTCGACCGTCGCGTCTGACATACTTGAGATACTCCAAATATCCAGCAGCTCAAGCGATTTCAGTGATGCTAGATTCTTAAGACCCTCATCGCTGAGGGAACCCAATTCATGCAAGTAAAGCTTTTTTAGTTTCGGTAAATCGGTTAGCACATCCATGGCTTGGTCGCTCACATCCGGCAGGTCTCGAAGGGTCAAACGTTGAAGGCCCAGCCCCTTGAGTGCCAGGACACCTTCGCTGCCAAATCCCTGGCAACGGAATATCTCGAGCTGTGTCAGTTTTTTTAGCTTCGCGATTTGCGCGCCCGACTGACTGGAAATTTTAAAGTCTTGAATTAACAGGCTATCGAGCTCGCTTGCGTTGGCTAGGTATTCCATGCCACTGTCGGATGCAACATTTGTGCGATGCTTCAAGGCAGTCAACTTGGGCAGCTTCGAAACGACTTCCAATGTCATGTCGCCAGCTTCCATATTGCCGCGTAAATCGAGGGCTCGAAGTTCCGGCATCTTGGCGAGTTGGCGCGTGTTAATTTCGTTAAATCGATTTTGAACCAGCGTCAAGCGTTGCAGTTTTTTTAGCTCAACGATCAACTTGAGCACACCATTGGTCATGTTAGTATTGGAGGACAAATCCAGATCGGTCA
>JAYVHC010000833.1:0-2913 GCA_043771575.1 Planctomycetia bacterium | reverse complement strand
CCTCGCCCAGTGATCACACGTTTGAAGAACTCCGAATGGTAATGCCAGTGCGAGCTGCAATGGAAAACGAAGAACGCTATGTCGGCCGCATACTGCCGGGCTGTAGCGTCCGCATGGAAGAACTTCTTCCACAGAATTTGTTAAGCGGCAAGTATCAGTTGGAAGCCGAACTGATCGACGGCGGTCGCGTTATCAATCGACGCACTTTTGCACTTGAAGTTGACTCTGAGGATTTCCCAGCCCAAGAGGTCAAGGTCAAGCAAGCGGGTGGTGGCATCTATGTTTCGCCTGCCCAAATAGAACTCTCGCAAGCTCGCGGAGGCCAACGTCGACTCGGAGTCGAATTCAAGAACACCTCAGCAACAGCCCGCACCATCACGCTGGCCGCGTTGAATGACAAAGGCTCGCCGCTCACTAACCTTATCGTACAACCCGAGACCTTTACACTCTCCGCTGGACGCAGTCGCAAAGTATCGCTCACTCTGCGCACTAAGTCCAATATCGAACTGCCAGTCGAATTTGGCACACTGCAAATCAAAAGCAGCGATTCAATTCAGCAATTCGCGCACACCGGAAAGGTACCTCTGGCAATCGTCTTGGGCCAAACGAAAGATCCCAACGTCAGCCTGCAACCGTTGAGATTTGTCGCCGACGCAAAATACCCGTGCTTCCGTACCGTCGTTTCGAACCAAGGCGCAACCCACGCCCCACTGGATGCAAGACTACTTATCGCGTCCGAATCGGGACAGCGCCGCGTTCTCACGGGTGGGTTTGGCAAGTGGCTGTTGCCTGGCGAATCAGCCAACTTGGAATTTCGCCTCGACCAAGAGTTAACCCCTGGCAACTATCAAATTGTTTGCGAACTGGAAAACGGTCAAGAACCGGTAGTGAAGAAACAGGCGATTTCAGTTACAGATTTCGAAAGCGTTAAAGCCACAAAGTAACGCTCATGTGGTTCCGAACTGCCAACTGATTACTGATTGCCAGCGCTCACATTGACCCAAGCCACATAAGCCAACCACACAAACCACACCGCGTAAACGCTGGCTGCCAACACAACCGCCATCGGCCACCGCTGCGGCTTGGTCGATGAAACAATTTCGTGGGGATTGCGTCCTGCCATCAATGCGACTCCTAAAACAATTCGTGAATTTCGCGGAATCCTGAATCCACTAGTGGAAACGGTCGACCGGCCGGACCCGGGAGATGCTCAGTCAGTTTCAATCCCAAACTATGGAAAATCGTCGCGACAACTTCCGGCGGCTCGACGGGACGGTCATCAGGCACCGCACCTATCGGATCGCTGGCACCGACAACTTGACCACCCTTAACGCCACCCCCTGCGAAGTAAACCGTAAAGCACTGCGGCCAGTGATCGCGACCACCCGCAGGATTCACTTTCGGAGTCCTTCCGAACTCCGCCATGTTAGCCACCAACGTATCGTCAAGCAGTCCGCGATCCGAAAGATCGGAAATCAACGCAGCGTAACCCTGATCGTACATCGGCGCGACAATATTCTTCATGCCTTCAATTGAAGTGAACGGTTTGCTGCCGTGGATGTCCCATGTGATCTCATCAAACACAGTTAAAAAAGTATTGATCGTCACGAACCGCACGCCCGCTTCAACCAAACGTCGAGCCAGCATACAGCACTGGCCAAAGCGGTTCATACCGTAACGCTCGCGCATCTGTGTCGATTCTTTTGAAAGATCAAACGCGTCACGAGCTTGAGGGCTTGTCATCAATCGATACGCGGTCGCGAAGTGCTCATCCATTAACTTAGCGCTCTCGCTCGCTTCGAACTGCTTCATCGATTCTTCAACCGTCGCGCGCAAGCGTTGGCGTCGCTCCATTCTCGCCGCTGGTATGCTCGCTGGTGGCAATAGATCAGGCACTTTGAAATTCTCTTTTGACGGGTCAGCTAACAGCGCAAACGGATCATAAGCTTTGCCCAAGAATCCGCCAGCTTGCCCGTTAGGTAGATTCCCACCGCCGCGTCCCATTGTCTCCGGTAATACTACATGCGGCGGCAAATCACCTCGTGGACCCCTCAGATACCAAGCCGCTGATCCTACGTGCGGCGTATTTACACCGCCGGTAAACAGACGCCCCGTTTGCATGATCTGCCAACCCGCGTCATGAACTGCCGCACCCCGATGAAAACAGGACCGCACAAAGGCTATCTTGTCTGCAATCTGAGCGTGTTTTGGAAGAATCTCTGACAACTGAATCCCATCAGCGACCGTCGAGATCGGCTTGAACGGCCCCCGAATCTCCGCCGGTGCATTGGGCTTCATATCAAATGTATCGAGTTGACTCGGTGCGCCCAAATTGAAGATCAGGATACACGAGCGTTTGTCTTTGGTTGGGTCCACCAGCCCCGCATCTTTCGCCTGGAGCAACTGAGGCAATCCCAGCCCGATCCCCCCCAGCGTCCCGACCTGAAGGAAATCGCGTCGAGTCACGCCATTGCAAGTATGCGCCTTACCTTTTCCGATCAAATCAAGCATCATAGGCCTCAGGAGGAAAGCGGCTTAGACATTCGTCACTAGATCGAGCTCCGATTGCGAACATGGATCGCCCTCGTATTGTCGAATAAACACCTATTTTAGCACGCCGGTAGCAGCTTACCTACGCGACCGACCGATTGACACCCTGATTTCCCCTTCCCCGCCCACCATTTCCAAAGCTACCCGTTGCCTGTCAGCCGACTTTGGGTAAAAATGCACCCAGCTAACAAGCACGCACCTGTAGCTCAACTGGATAGAGCATCGGTCTACGGAACCGAAGGTTAGAGGTTCGAACCCTCTCAGGTGTACTCGTTTCAATCTGCGAACTTTAGGTTAAACTCCAGTTCGTTGATTGAGAGGTTTTCTTCAGGGAAGAATTTCCCGAAAAACCCCAAAAAATTT
>JAYVHC010000832.1:0-3898 GCA_043771575.1 Planctomycetia bacterium | reverse complement strand
CCCAGATGCTATCGTCACCGCGTCGGGCGTGACTCCACAGCGATCAAGTGCTCCCAGTAGCGGAGAGAGGCAGTAGGCACGCATCTGCTGGCCGTACTCCATCCAGGCTCGTTCGCCTGCGGAATAGCAATCCGAACTCAGCTTGGCGTCAACTTGAGGTTCTTCAGTATTCATGCAGTCGATTCGTAGCTTTTATTTTGCCGTAAGAAAAGGGCAGGGGAGTCAACGCGATTTTTCTCTATGGTACCGCAATACGAACTGTATACCTAAAGTGCAGATCGCGGTTTGCAGTTTTACGTGGCCTATTTGCTGGACTCCAGGCTCCGCAGGAGCGTCGCCCTCCCGATTTCGCCTGCGAATCAAGCGAGACTTAATAATCCAAACCGGACGGTCTTTAAAGGCTCTAAAGGTTGGACTCCGGCAAATCCCAGTTGACAGACTTGCAAACTGGTAAGTAGTTAAACTCTAGCAGATTCATGATGACCTAACGCGGACCGACCACATGCTCTTTATCGACTCGACCTTACCGACTGTAGCCTCCAACCTAGCGGTCGAAGAAGCTCTGCTGGAATCGGCTGAACAGGGGAATTGGGGCTACGAGTACCTACGCGTTTGGCAAGCGCATGAAGTCTTTGCTGTGATCGGTCGCGGCAGCCGATTTTCACAAGAAGTCAATGCAGCGGCATGTGCTGATGCTGGCATTTCGGTGTTTCGACGCATTAGTGGTGGAGCTGCGATTGTGGCCGGGCCGGGTTGTTTGCTATACGCAGTTATGCTGTCACTTCGGCTTCGCCCTGAATTGCAGATGGTCGACGTGGCCCACGAGTTCGTGATGCAGCACATGGTTGCGGCACTCAAGCCGATCGCACCGCAATTGACGTACGCTGGGACCTGCGATTTAGTCATCGACGGTTGCAAAGTCAGCGGCAATAGTTTGCGAGTGCGTCGCGACTGGTTGCTCTATCACGGCACGTTGTTGCTTGATATGGATTTGCAGAACATTGATCGCTACCTGAACCATCCGCCACGCGAACCGGAGTATCGACAACACCGACGCCACCACGATTTCGTCGCCAACATCGGATGTTCGGCAGCGGTCGCTACACAGCAGTTGAAGCATCAATGGCAGGCGGTGGTTGGCGACGTGGACTTGCCATTGGAATTGACGGACGAGTTAGTGCAGCAGAAATACACGCAAGATAGTTGGAACAAGCAGCGGTAGACGCCCGTCGATTTCGCGGCCTGTGAGCCGACGGCGCTAGCCGCGGGTTTCGGTGAGCCGACGGCGCTAGCCGCGGGTTTCGGAGTAGTGAGCATTTAAGAGGCAAGGATTCGCCCCGCACATGAGCAAAGTAGTCGACACGGTTTTGTCGCTGATTTACGAAGTGGATTTTAGCCAAGCTTCGCGCCATTTGCTGTCCATCTCGTTGTGGATTCCTCCCGGTGCGAACACAGTCGCCAAGGTCGTCTTTCCCGTTTGGACTCCAGGCAGCTACATGGTCCGCGAGTACACTCGCAACATCGAATCGCTAGTCGCTTCGTGCCATGCTGCGCCCCATGAACCCAAACTGGCTAAGCTTAACTCGCGCCGCATCGGCAAGAATAGTTGGCAGTTCGACGTGGATTCAGCAGCGTGGATTCAAGTGCACTATCAACTTTATTGCCGCGAAATGTCCGTACGCACCAATTGGGTTGAGCAGGAGTTTGGATTTATTACCGGGGCGGCCGCGTTTCCCTACATTGATGGCCGACAATCGGCATCGATCGATGTTCGCTTGCAAGTGCCTGAGAATTGGGGCAGCGTCGCTACTTCGCTCAAACAGGTGGATCGTAGCGGGAATACGGTGTACTTGCGAGCGAACAGCTTTGACGAGTTAGTCGATTCGCCGATGGCCGTCGGCAGTTTTCCAGTGCGCAGTTTCGAAGTCGGCGACCGCATGCATTACTTGGCAAACGTCGGCAGTGATGAAGCCAGTAATGACAGTGGCCATGAACTTTGGGACTTGGACAAAGCGGCTGCTGACGTAGCCACAATTGTTGCTGAAGAGCAACGTTTTTGGGGAGACATTCCGTACGACGACTATTGGTTCATCAATTTAATAACGGAGACTGGCGGCGGTTTGGAGCATGATAATTCAACGGTGCTGATGACCAGCCGCTGGACGATGCGCAAACGCGATTCGTATCTCAATTGGTTAGCCCTCGTCAGCCACGAGTTCTTTCACACGTGGAATGTTCGTCGCCTGCGCCCCAAAGCGCTGATGAACTATGATTATCAACAAGAGCAATACCTGCGAGAACTGTGGATCGCGGAAGGGATCACCAGCTACTTTGACGACTTGTTTCTAATCTGGACGGGCCTTTGTACGCGCGAAGAATATCTCTGTCGACTTTCGAAGAATATTCAGGCCGTTCAAACCGCTCCTGGTCGGCTGGTACAGGGATTAGCGGACGCATCGTGGGACACATGGATCAAACACTATCGCCCCGATGAAAACACCCAGAACGCGCGCATCAGTTACTACCTCAAGGGCGCTGTCTTAGCCTGGATTCTCGATGCCGAGATGCGACGCATCAGCGACAATCAACACGATTTGTCCACAATCATGAGGCAGCTCTGGCAAGAGTTTCGTCACACGGGTTATACGATTTGCGATTTCGAACGCTTGGTTGAACTGCGTTGCGGCACAGAGTTGCGAGAGTGGTTGCAGGCACAGGTTCGCGAGCCGCAAAAATTAGACTTTGCCGACACACTGCGCCACTTTGGATTGAAATTCAAAGCGGGCAATGGCAAAAAAGAAGGCGCATGCGAAAAACCTTCATGCGATGTGTGGATCGGTTCAGATTCTTCGGCAACAGAAGGTCGCTTGCTCGTACGCCGTGTGTACCGCGGCTCGCCGTCGGACGCCGCCGGTTTGAACGTCGACGATGAACTGGTCGCGCTCGACGGTTATCGACTGACGCCCGACGCGTGGCCCGATCGCTTGGGCATGTATCAACCCGGACAAGAACTTGAGTTGCTTGTTGCCCGCCGCGGTCGACTCAAGCAATTGAAGATTCGCCTAGGACTCAAACCGACTCACAATTGGCAGCTCGAAATCGATCCCGCAGCAACATCTGCTGGCAAACACAATTTGAACCAATGGTTACGCCCCGTACAAACAGCCGGTATTACTCAGAGGACGTCCGCCTATTGCGACAAAGCATAACGCTTAGCTTTGCATGCGGTGATTCTCTAAGAGTATGCATGCGATGAACATTGGAGTTGTTCAAGGTCAGCATGACACGAACAAGCAATTAGCAATACCCATTCCCCCCACATGCGGACCATTCTATCAAATTAATAGTTTTGATATATCGATCTTCAAGTGTGCCATTTCGTTGACAATCGAATACGCCATCGATAGGTTGATGAGCGAGCTTGTCATTGTCATGAGAACTTCTCGCTGATTCTCAACTCTCGTTTATTCCTTTTCATCTCGAAGCGAATTCGAACGTAACTGCAGTCTTGCTGTTTGTCGTTCGAATACCAGTCATTAGCTCGTCTTTCCCTTTTCGAAACACTCGTTCAAGTCCACCGCCTCTCCTAAGGACTCGATGATGCGTTCGTTTTGCGTATCTGCTGCGGGCCTCTATTGCCGCTAGTAATGCGGTTGGTGCAACGCTGAATGCATTCGTGTCAACGCGTCCAAAAACGATTCCAAGGACTGTCGCTCGCCGTCGATTTGGGGCGATCTTAATTGAACATTTGGAAGCTCGGCACCTCATGGCGGCGGTTCCCGTCGCCCGAGACGATGCCGCGTTCTATACGAATGTTGGAACGGATCTGGTTGTCACGACTTCATCCAGCCCAGCGGCGTTACTCGCCAACGACTTTGATATTGATGGTGGAACACTC
>JAYVHC010000831.1:0-4015 GCA_043771575.1 Planctomycetia bacterium | reverse complement strand
AAAGTTGGCGGAGGCTTACAAGGCAAAGCTCGATGAGTCCGGTGCGTTTCCGTCGAAGATTGTGACTGAGATTAGCCCTTTGCCTACGTTTTACGCCGCCGAAGACTACCATCAGGATTACTATCAAAACAATCCAGGCGCTGGCTACTGCCTGGCAGTGGTTCGGCCGAAGGTCGAGAAGTTTAAAAAAGTCTTCAAGGATAAACTGAGCACGGATGCCAAAAAGTAGACCGCGATCAGTCCCAGCCGATGCCCTAGCAACATTGCCATCTGCTCATCCCTCGTCACCAGCGGCACGGCTCAACGAAGAACAGCAAGTAGCGGTCGAGCACGGTCGCGCGCCGCTGCTGATCGTGGCCGGTGCTGGCACGGGCAAGACGACGACGCTGGTGCATCGGGTAGCCCATCTGCTGCGCAGCGGTGTTGAACCGGGACGCATCATGTTGCTAACCTTCACGCGACGGTCGGCGGAACAGATGTTGCAGCGGTTGAACGCGTTAAGCGGCTTTGAAGATCGCGCGGACGTGCGCGGTATTTGGTCGGGCACCTTTCATGCTACGAGCGTCCGATTGCTGCGGATGTATGGTGAAGCGGTGGGACTGCCGCCGCGGTTTACGGTTCATGATCGCTCGGATTCCGAAGACTTGATGGGGACGTTGCTCGATCGTCACATCAAGAAATCGGGGCTCGCTGGGATGCCTAAGAAGGGCACGGCGTTAAGCATTTATAGCTTTATGGTCAACAGCCAAAAGCCGCTAAAAACTGTGCTGGTGGAGCAATACGGTGAGTATCTCGATCATGCCGATCCGCTGAAGAAATTATTTGATGATTATGCGAAACACCAAAAAGAACTGGGCATCGCGGATTTCGATAGCCTGCTGATATTGATGCGCGATCTATTGCGGCATGAGCAGGTGGGGCCAATGATTCGTCGGCGATTTGAATGCGTATTGGTAGACGAATATCAAGATACGAATCCGTTGCAGGCTCAAGTGTTGCTGGCGTTGTGTCCGACAGGTGAGGGACTGACGGCCGTGGGCGACGATGCTCAGTCGATTTATTCGTTCCGTGCGGCCACGGTACGCAACATTCTGGATTTTCCGGTGCAGTTTTCCGGCGCGGTGGTGCTGAAACTACAGCAGAACTACCGCAGCACCCAGCCGCTGCTGGCGTGTTCCAATGCGGTGATTGCTGAAGCTCAAGAGCGTTTCGAAAAGGACTTGTGGAGTGCTCGCCAAGAGGGCGCGCGACCAAAGTTGGTCGAGTGTTTTTCAGATTACGAACAAGCGGATTTTATTGTCGATAAGATCAAGCTGCACCGTCGACAAGGTATTCCGCTCAAACAGCAAGCAGTATTGTTTCGTGCGTCGCATCATTCGGCAGCGCTGGAAACAAGTTTGATGCGAGAGAAGATCCCGTATGTGAAGTATGGAGGATTGAAGTTCGCTGAGTCAGCGCACGTGAAAGATATGCTCGCGTTTTTGCGAATTGCAGAGAACTATCGAGATACCGTGGCGGCGCTGCGAGTATTGTTGTTGATACCTGGGATCGGACCCAAGAAGGCGGCGCAGTGCATCGAGACGCTCGAAGTTGCTGCGTCGGGTATCAGTGTGCTTGGGCAAGTCCGTGCACCGGCAAATGCGAAAGACTCTTGGGGCGCCCTGGTCAAGTTGCTGACAAAACTGGCGGACAACGAGCCCGCCAAGTTGTCGGCTCAACTGGAACGTGTGCTGGAATTCTATCAGCCGCTGATGGAAGACAAATACGATTATGCGCCGCAGCGCAAGCGCGATCTGGAGCAATTGATCCTCATGGCGGACCGCTTTGAAACGCGGACTCAGCTGCTGGTCGATATGACGCTCGATCCGCCCAATAGCTCTGCAGATTTGCCGGATAGGGATGATCCAAACTCGCGCAAGCCCAAATCGGATGAACCGCCGCTGGTGCTCAGCACGATTCACTCGGCCAAAGGTCTTGAATGGCCGGTGGTGTTTGTGATGAGCGTCGCCCAGGGGATGATTCCGTTCCCGCGTTCCGCCGAGACTCGCGAAGGTTTCGAAGAGGAGCGACGGTTGCTGTACGTGGCTTTGACGCGCGCGGCGGATTGGTTGTATGTGACTTATCCGAAATTCAAAGCAAGTAATTCGTGGAGCAATTATTCACAGCCCAGTGGTGGTCGCAGTGAATTGATCTCGATGAAGATCTTGCCGCATTTTGAGCAGAGCCGTAAGACTTAGTGCTTCATGCAACTCAGACTTGCCGTGACACGGTTGGCACGTCCCTAGAACCGAATATGGGCGGTGCATCAGTGCTTTGTCCAGTTTTGATTGATTTTAGGATTGCGCAACGGGAGGGCGAGGTTCCTACCGAGCCTTTTACTGAGCGGCTCGGCAGGAGCTTCGCCCTCCCCAACCTATTTGGTTTGGTCAAGGGCTTTACGATCTGGGTGGCTTCAGGGGCTGACGAAAGGTAGCGCCGACAGGGACGACGCAGGTAGGACTGTTTAGGCGCGGTGCGGCGCCAGGTGGGACTTCGATGCGCATACCGATGGAGCCGTAACAGTGATTAAACTGCTCGATGAACTCTTGCAGCTCTTCGTCAGGCAAGCAGATGGCACCTACGACGTGGGCGTCTTGCCGAATGATACCGGTAAGCGGTTCCCGACTTGAACTGGAGGACATAGGAGCTTTCCGGAATTTTTGAGTTCTACTGATTGACATTTTAGCGACTAACGGGATTCCACCAAGTCAAAAAAATTTGCATAACGGAAGCTATATTTCCGGTAGTAAGGCGATTCAAGCCCCGTTTTCATGGTTTAGTGACGCAAAACGCCCCTCATGCATTGCAAAACGGCTAGCGTATGTTACACTCTTAAACTGCTGTTGGCGGACTGAGTCCCTAGTGTTTCGTAGATTTTAGTACCCGCAAAACCAACACCGTGTGTCGACGCTTGGTAGCCGCAGACCGCAGTTGGCGTAAAATAAAAGATATTTGGCTCGTTTACTCAGTAATTTTGCTGCCATTCCCCGCCAGACTTGCCGACGTGTGAAGACGAATTGCCAACAGCAATGACTTTTCAAAAGTGTAGTACCCCCTGCTGCACGATTCGACTTCACACGTCGTCCCTTTCCCTGGTCTACCATTTATATGGAGCCATTAACCGGTGGGAAAATCGATGATTGATCCAGTCGCGCAAACGCACGACGAAACAGGCCCGGCCAGCCGACGTGACTTCATTAAGGGTTCGTCGATGCTCTTGGCGGGAGGCGCGATTCCAGCTTCCCTGCCGCGTTCGCATCCTACGAAACTTGGCGCGGCACCTATTCGTTTGGGCTTGGTGGGTTGCGGCGGGCACGGCACGGCTATCGCTCTTCAAGCTCTGAATCCGTTGCACGGTGAAGTTCGCTTAGTTGCGGTCGGTGACGTTTTTGAAGATCGTCTTCAGCAAGCGATGCGCGCGTTGCGGAGCGGGCCCAATCGCGATCGGGTTGCAGTCGATCCGCAGCGGCGTTTCGTGGGTCTGGAAGCCTATCGCAGAGTCATGGAAAGCGATGCGGACTTAGTGATTTTGGCTGCGCCGCCAGGATTTCGGCCGTTGCACGTCGCAGCGGCTGTGGCGGCTGGAAAGCATGTTTTTGCTGAAAAGCCCATCGCTACTGACGCACCTGGTGTGCGTCAGTTTCTGGCGTCCTGTCAAGAAGCGACCGATCGGAAACTGGCGGTGGCAGTCGGTTTGCAGCGCCGCCACGAGCCGGCGTACCAAGCCACGATTTCCCGATTGCAGGATGGAGCGATTGGTCATATCAACTTTTGCAGAGCGTATTGGAATCAAGGTGCGAGTTGGTCGCGACCGCGTGCGCCACAACAATCGGAACTCGAGTTCCAACTTCGCAACTGGAGCTATTTCAATTGGCTCTCGGGCGATCACATCGTTGAGCAGCACGTACACAACTTGGACGTGATCAACTGGTTGCTTGAGGGGCATCCCGAACGCGCTCAGGGGATGGGCGGCAGG
>JAYVHC010000830.1:0-4543 GCA_043771575.1 Planctomycetia bacterium | reverse complement strand
GCGGCTTACGTGGAGTTGCTCGATTGGACGGCTCGGCAGATTGTAACTGGCAAGCGTGGTGCAACGCCCGAGGATGCTCCGCCGATATTCGAGCGATTGAAAATCAAGCCGGCGGTGTGGTACGAATTGGTGACTCGATTCGGCAAGTTGTTCAGTCAAGTTGCTGGCCAACCGCATCGCGTCGACGAGTTTCGCGGTCGCCTTCGCAAGAAGCGTTACCACGTCCGCCAAGCCGCCCGGGAGTTATTGACGGATTAACTGATTTCTCAATCATTGATTGCCTGCCGACTTCTGCCGTCGTGTACAAGCGTGGCGCGCTGCATTTCTAAGCTTGTGCCATTCGGGCGTACGACCGATTTGATTGGTCGTACCAGCATTTCTTATCGCACGCTTCGGATGATTTAGCTCGTTAAGCAGCAAGCCATCGACTGATTTTGCATTCTGCTGACTACTCCAAGCGCCGAAGGCCAGCCCCCCACTTGTTTTGTATCTGCACCACCTAGAAAATATGCGTGTCCCCGATCACCCGATCCGATCACCCGATCACGCTTCTGAATTCACCGATGAATGCAAGTTCGCTGCGACATCTTTAACGCTGCGAGCCGGCTATTTTCGGCGTTGAGCTTTTCCGACCCTCGATACCAGAAATCCCAGGTGTTGAACCGATGGACCCAGTCTAGGACCATGGAATGGTCGCACTCGGCAAGAGCGACCCACGCAAAAACGAGGAACTTAACCATTCCATATAGTCCTACAGAATAAAGCTTGAACCTCGATGTAGCGCACGCTTCTCCCGAATGATCCAGCATTTTCACATTTTAGAACTGGTCTTTGTGAGCCGCTGGCGTTAGCCATGGGTCTCGAAGTTGCGGTCGTTGGCTGTTTGTGGTTCGTCCAAATGCTTGTTTGCTGGCTGCGAATCGTTTGGCATTTGACAATCACCGAGTAGGTTGAGTCGTCTGCTCCGAAACCCGCGGCTATCGCCGACGGCTCACTAAAACGAATTCAAAGGGGGCAGGCCGGTCAGGCGTCTTTGATGCAGTAGGTGTGCACGAGGCGATGGACTTAAGCATGCCATTCCGCTACACGACGCAAGAGAAACTGTCCGCCGACGGAGCAGCAGACCTACGGCTGACACCTTTCGCTAGGAGGAATCAGCTTGGCCAGAGCAGTGCGAAGATCAGCTCGCACACCAAACCGTAGACGATTCCATCAACAACGTTGGTTATGCTCGGCCGCTTAAACCAAATGTCATTGGGGATCGCCGAGCACGCGTAAGTCAGAATCGCCGCAGTACCAACAAACCGCCAGACTTCCATCGTTGTCGGCTCCTGTTTACTAAGCGCAAACCACGCCAAATAGGCCAGCATCGAATTGCAAACGCAGAAGAATGCGAACGTCCATTACATGTTTTGTCCCATGTTAACTTTGCCAAAGACGATCAATGTTCCCACCGGCCCAGTCTTGTGCTTCTCCTGGAATTCTGGCTGCTGCGCCTCTTGGTGACTACCCACATGTGGAAACATGTAGCGTCCTGGAGCGATGTCTGCTTGTTTAACCGCACCGATGAACTCATCTTCCTTGGGCAGCTTCGACCAATCGAACTTATTGTGATGCGGTAACACCATCCAAACGAACGCGCTAAGAAAAAACAGTACGACGCTGGCGACCAGGATCGGCAACCACAATTCGGCTAGAAATTGCATATTTTGCTCTTTTTCGTAATAGGTCCCGACCGCGTTAAGCATCCGATCCGCGAGTCTTTAAAAGGTTGTATTCCAGCAAATCTGCGTCGCTGATGCCATTCTACAATTTACTGATTCCAATAAATCTTGGCGTTGTGCGTCGCTCTACCGACGGCGATGATATCGTGATCGCCGTCATTGTCCAAGTCTGCCGTCACTAAGTCTTCCACTGCAACACCGCCCGGGTCCACAATCTGGCGATTCCATTTGCCACTGTCGGCGTCGATAGGATCATAGATACGAACTCCGCAGCGATGATTTTCCAAATTCGATTTGTCGTCGCGGACACCGATGACCAATTCTTGATCCGCATCATCGTCTAAGTTTGCAATGGCGATCGCGTGCCCCCAAGCGAGTTCTTCGTCGAGGACAAATCGTGGCCAGAGCTCAGCTTGCTTTTGCCAGTCTTCCGGAGCGATGTACACGACCACTTTGTCGCCATGCCATGGTTCAATCGTCGCGATGTAGTTGCGCCCATCGGCGAGCTTGCCGCGTCGAATCTCGCTGCTGCCGCGCTTGGGTGGTGCTTCCACTTGGCCCGAGCCGATGTGTTTTATAGTCAGCTTGCTATCAGTTGCACCGGTATTATTGAATCGCAACCAATTGACACCTTCATAGCTGGCCGTGATTAAGTCCGCATTGCCGTCGTCATCTAAATCGGTGACTTCAAAGTTGTGCATCACATGCAGCTGGTCGGTCAACACGCTGCGCCCCCAGGTTCCATCTGCCGCATTGCTGCTGGGTTCAAAGGCCAGTAATCGCAATGGGGTCTGTTCAAAACCCGGTGCCCGCGAACCTCGGCCCTTGAGCGGAGCTACGACCAGTTGAGGCGTGCCGGTCCCGGCGATGTCGACCCAATTCATGCGATGCGTGGTGGGCTCGGTAGCGAACTCGCGATACGTCCATGGCCCAGAATCCGTGTGCTCAAGCCAGCCGATCGAGCCACCCGAATCCGAGTTGTTGGCTTGCCAATCCGAGCCTAAGGCCAAATCGACTCGGCCATCACCGTTAATATCATGAGGTGCAAAGCAGACATTGTCGAACTTCGCAGCGGGTGTTTCGTAGACAATGTGCGTGGCCCAAGTGGGGTTCTCCAGCCAGAGCACGCGTTTACTGTCGACGATCGCCACGTCGAGTCGCCCGTCGGCGTTGATGTCGATCGTTCGAACGGCGTAACCAACTTGCAACTGAACGGGCAGTTCTTGCACTTGGAAGTCGACGATATCGTCCGCGGCGCACGCGATTGGTGTTGCGAACCAGGTGAATGCAAGACCGAAGACTAAGGGACGGATCGTTTTCATCGTTGTGGACCTTTCAATAGTTGCTTTGATTGTACCAACTACGCCCTTCGAAGACTCAGGGTGGGCTGATGAAAAGTGTAGAACGGTTGTCCCCAACCGTTCTGCCGAAGGGCAACGGACCGAAGTCAACTCGCATTTTTCCAACGGACGTAATCGTTCAAGTGAGCCAACGTGCTGTCCGGAACGATTGAGGACAATTGTTCTACAATAGTTTTTATCAGCCCAGACTCAGGGACACTCAGGGACGTGCTACCTAAAGTAATCAACTTCGGCAACGAGTAAAACGGAGTAGTGCAACTTGGCTCGGTGAGTATGATCGTGTTACGTACGGCAGCGGTGGAAGCTCGTTGCCAATTCGCGCCAGCGAGCGTAAGCTCAAGTGTACCAAACAATCAATGGGACTTTTTGAAACGGTTAATCAGGCGAAATGACATTCTTTACCGCAACTCCAGAATCGCAGCGTGAATTCAACGACCAAGGGTACGTGCTGGTTCGCAACCTGTTTTCACCCAACGAAATCGACATGCTCAGTCGATACGCGCGCGCCGATCAACTGATTGCAATTCGCGCCACCAGCCGCTCCGACGCTCAAGGCGGCACCACCAAGCTCGCACTCAGCAACCTGCTGGAAGACAATCTCTATGCGGCCGTGGTTCGTTCTTGCCGCGTGGCGAACAACATGGCTACTCTGTTGGGTGATGAAGTCTACCACTACCACCACAAAATGATGCTCAAAGAACCATTGGTTGGTGGTGCTTGGGAGTGGCATCAAGATTACGGTTACTGGTACGATTTTGGATGTTTGTATCCTGACATGGGCAGTTGCTTTATTGCCGTGGACCGCGCCAATCGCGAGAATGGATGCTTGCAAGTGATCCCTGGTTCGCATCACTTCGGTCGCATGAATCACATGAAGGTCGGCGGACAGACGGGTGCGGATCCGGAACGCGTCGAAGCGGCCATTGCTCGCTTGGCGATTGAATATGTCGAGATGGAGCCAGGCGATGGACTGTTCTTCCAAGGCAATTTGCTGCACCGCTCGGATCAAAACTCCAGTCCCAATCCGCGCTGGTCGCTGATCTGCTGCTACAACACGCGTCGCAACGATCCGTACAAAGTCTCGCGGCATCCAAATTACTCGCCGCTCGCGTTGCTCGCCGATGATCAGTTTGAATGCACGGCCAGCGAGTATTTGAATCGGCTTGAGAGTACGAATTGAGCAAGCGATTTTGCGATTTTGATTAACCGATTTTGGAAAGTACAGTCGATCATGCGAAGTCTTTTATTTTCAGTCATAACGGGCTTATGTTTGATCGGTATAGCCGGCTGCGGCGATTCGAATTCGACTTCGAAGAAAGCCGCTGCCATCACTGGCCAGTTTCAAGGAAAGTATCCCATTCACGTAACGGTAACCGTCGGCATGGTGGCGGACTTAGTGCGTGAGATTGGCGGCGAGCACGTTGAAGTTGAGCAATTGTTAGGAGCCACCGTTGACCC
>JAYVHC010000829.1:0-3309 GCA_043771575.1 Planctomycetia bacterium | reverse complement strand
GCCAAAATCGGCGGCCATTCTGGATTTCCCGAATAAGGCCAAATCCGAAATTCCAAACTTTGTAACGGAAAAAGTCTCTTCGTTATTGGTAGGCTACTGGAATTCACAAGAGGCATTTTGGAAAGTTGAAGGCCTTGTCGACGAACTTGCAGGCCAACCAGGCGTCTTCATGGAAGTGATCAAAGGCATCAAGACTGATCCCACAGGACCAAAGATCGATATCAAACAAGATGTACTACCCTACTTAACAAACGATATTTACTCAGTTTCAGACACGGTTGATCCGATTACTACCGACTCGCATCGCAACCTAATCGCTTTGCGATTAAATGCACCCGATAAAATCAAGGCGGTGCTCCGGCAAGCGATGAAGAACGAGCCGGGAGCCGAACCGGTCGATGGTCCAGACGAAATTTGGAAAAAAGCGGCAGACGGTAGTGCCTCGGACCCGGATCTCACCACCGACTTCGGGGATTTTGGTACCGACGCAAACCCACCTGCGGCTCCCGGTGCGACACCCTGGGTCAAAAGCTGGGCGATTGCGGTCCATGGCGACTATTTCATGTTCGCCTCCCACGTCGAAATGATCAAAGACGCGATTGCTCAAGCCAAGTTGGGACTACCATCTCCTCTGAAGAGCGAACCCAGCGTCGCGCGAATTCAAGCCGCGCTCACCAATTCCTTCGGCGACGATCCCAATTGTTTTCAGCAACTCGTCCGTAGCGACCTGTCTTACCGGATGCAGTATGAATTGTTTCGCAGCGGTCAACTGGATCAATCCGAAAGTATGCTGGCAGGCTTGCTGGACAGGCTGCTCCAGAACGGCACCGAGATCAAATCAGGCGACACCAAGAAGATCAACGGCGAACGACTGCCCAAGTTCGAAGACATCGCCCATTACTTGCAGCCCAGCGGCATGGTTGTGCAATCCAAAGCTAAAGGCTGGGCTTTTGGAAGTTTGCTGCTGGCGAGCCCAAATCCTAAACCCAACGTTGAAACCGAACTCAGCGAAACCCCCGAAACACGTGTGAGCAATACCGATGGCGGCGAAAAACGTCAGTAGTCCAGTGCTCATTAGTCCAATCGGTAAGGTTAACGGCCTAGCGCGCCACGCCAAATGGTCCCGTGGGCTAATACACCTTTCCTTTAGGCTCGCGTTGCAGTGCATCAATTTGACACCACATGAAGTCACTGCGACCTCTTCGATGTGAAAATTCGTGGGCAAAACTTTAGCAAAAGCGGTCAAAATCCGATAGATTTACGAAAAAACCGAATGGCACACCGTTTGATAAACGTTGAGGGTAGTCGGCAAGAATCCGCGTCGCGGCAGTAGTTTGCTGATTAAGGCTCTCTCAATCCAAGGTGTAAAATGCGGAAGTTTCTTGTTTCAGCCTGCTACGGCTTCGCGTTGCTGTTTTTTTGCACCGCCGCTCCAGCGGCCAAAGCCGATCACGGTTATCGCAGCAGCAATGGTGGTTATAGCGGCGGCTATGGTGGTGGTTACGGTGGCGGCTATTCTGCGCACGATTGCCAAGGTCATAATTCAGGATACGCGCAGTATCAATCGACAATCGTGCCAGTTTACCCAGGCGGCATTTACCAATCGTATTCCTTCGGCGGCGCGCCGTTTGGTGGTTACTCAAACTACGGACAGGTTGGTTTTCCTTACGCTGGTGCAGCCTACAACGCTGGCTATGGCCCTGGCTCCCATGGCCCTGGCACTTACGGTTCCGGCTACGGCTCCGGATACCGTTCCACGCTGCCACGTGTGCAGCTGAGAATTGGGTTCTAACGCCGTTCTTAGGCATCGAGGCAAAACACTTGGGTCCGCATCTCCGAGGCGGACAAATCAGCGTCTCGGAGATCCGCGGCTACGTGGATCATCTCCAGCTGCCGGTCGCTTAAGAGCTGTTAGTTTGAATTGACCGGCAGAGAATGGGTTTCTCTGTCGGTTTTTTTGTTTGAACAATGGTAGGGGTTTGACTTACCAAGCGTTGGGCATGAATATAGAAAAGAACGGCTGCAACTTATCTATTGGAAGATTCAACCCCTCACGCGACCTCAATCAAGCATCAAGCCTCCAGAGTGAAGACAGAAGCGGACCTAATTCGCGAAGCTTTGGCAGGCGAGAGCCGATCGTTCGGGGTACTCGTCGAACGATTTCAAGACCGTTTATTCAACGCCATGTTGCACGTCACCGGCTCCCATGATGAAGCGGAAGACGTTGTTCAAGATTCTTTTGTCCAAGCTTTCTTGAAACTTAGCAGTTTTCAGGGAAACAGCCAATTCTTCACATGGCTCTATCGCATCGCCTTCAACAACGCGCTTAGCCGCCGAAGACGCCGGCGCGGGGAAATGTCGCTTGACCAAAGCCGCGAAATCACCGGTAGAGATCCCCAAGACCGCCACGAAGCGCCCGACGAACCGGTTCTACGGCAAGAACGTGTTACCCTGGTTACAGCCGCGCTTCAGCTTCTGACTGAAGAACACCGCACAATTCTAGTGATGCGCGAAATGCAAGAACTTGCCTACGAAGACATCGCCGAAATCCTGGAAATCAACATTGGCACCGTCCGCAGCCGACTTTCGCGAGCCCGCAATCAATTGAAAAGGCAACTGGAAGAAATGCTCGAAAAGCAATAATCCTGTCCGCCGTTATTTAGCCAGTCGGCTTCGATTCGGCGGCGATCTGATTCTTGGCGTATGCGGTCAGCCCTGCGATCGTTTCGGCGCACTTCGAATCTCCTGCGGGCACAGCGATCGACTTCAAAACTTGTAGCGCCTTTTCCGGCCGCTGTTTCTGTAGCAGCACTTTCGACAAATTTATTTGCAAGGTAACACGGTTTTCGGAGAAGCGTCGAATGTGTTCGGACATCATCGGAATGGCATTGTTGAGATCTTGCCCAGCCAGCAGGTCGCGAATCAGCTTCGCCAAATGTCCTTGCGGTAGCTCCAGCGTTCCCGTGCTGCGAAGTTGAATTAAGGCGCGGACTGCTTTCTGATGTTCTCCATTCTCAATGAGTCGTTGCAGTCGAGACTCAGGGGTCTCTTCCGTTGCCATCGCCTGCGACGCGAACAAGTCCGCAAAGTCATCGGCGCTGGGCGCGGACGGAACGAACATCGAACGCGGTACGACCGTTGGCGCACGCGGCTCCGCCGATTTTTTGCTTTGGCCTTGCGGCTTCGGTTGCTTGACTCTCACCGCTGTTTCCGAGCGGGGGCGATGAGTCGAATCGACCAATTCAGCCGCCTCTTTTTCGAGCCGTTCGCGTTCAAAATCGCGTCCTTCATGCCCCTTGATAACTGTAA
>JAYVHC010000828.1:0-2605 GCA_043771575.1 Planctomycetia bacterium | reverse complement strand
CGGACGCCTACCAATGACATGTGTAGTGTTCGCGGGATCGGTGTCGCAGACAGGGTCAGCACATCGACGTTCGCTCGCATTTGTTTGAGGCGCTCTTTGATCTCGACACCAAAACGTTGCTCTTCGTCAATAATCAACAGTCCCAAGTTGTTGAATTTGAGATTCTTCGAAGCGATGCGGTGCGTGCCGACAACCAAATCAACGCGGCCGGTGTGAATGCCATTGATCGTCTCGCGCTGGTTGCGAGGCGAAACAAAACGGCTGAGTTTCTCGATATCGAACGGGAACTCGGCCATCCGCTCGCGAAACGTTTTGTAATGCTGCTCTGCCAGGACGGTGGTGGGAACTAGCACTGCAACTTGATAACCGCTATCGATGGCTTTGAAAGCGGCGCGCATTGCGACTTCCGTTTTGCCAAAACCGACATCGCCACAGATCAGCCGATCCATGGGCTTTGAACTTGTCATGTCATTCTTGACGGTTGCGATTGCGGTCAACTGGTCGGGCGTTTCGACATAAGAAAAAGAAGCGTCGAATTGATTTTGCCAAATACTGTCGTGCCCGAAGGCGATACCGGGTTGGCTGCCACGTCGAGCTTGCAATTCAAGCAATTCGACAGCCATGTCTTTGACAGCTTCCTGCGCGGCTTTCTTCTGTTTGGCCCAAGAAATCCCCCCAATTTTCGCGAGTTTTGGGCGACTCTTGGTTCCACCCACGTAACGCTGCACCAATTCAATCTTGGAACTCGGTACGAAGATCTTAGTACCCGCATCGAACTCTAACTCAAGATGCTCAAACTGCTGGCCATGTTTCTCTAACAGTTTCGTGCCACGATAAACTCCGATACCATGCGACAAGTGAACGACCAGATCCCCCTCGCGCAGGTCAAGAAAACTATCGATTGGTCGACTCTTGGTTCGCTTCGTCGCGCGGCGCACGTGCGATCGTCGCAGCAACTGCCCCGCAGTCAATAACAGCGTGCCGCTCGGCAATACCTCAAATCCATTTTGCAGTTGGCTGATAACGATTTCCAGCCGATCTTCTTGGGTTGCTTTCGAGATCGCCAATAACTCGCGGAGGCGATCGCGCTCCCCTGCATTCATTGCCACGACGATGACATTGCGCGAGCCGCTATGTTGATCGATGTCACTCGCCAGTCGCTCGAGGTCACCACCAATGCGTTCTACGGTGCCTAGGGGCAATCGGACCAACTGTCCCAGGTAGCCTTCTTCGGATAATTGCGACGAGTAGACGATCGGGAACTCGCCAATACGTTTCCAAGCGGTTTCCGGAGCGGGGAATCGTTCTGGGAACGGCACGCGATGCAGAAACGCATCGGTTGCGGCCGTAATGGTGCGCTGTTCATGGACGAAAACCACCGTGCGTTCAGTCAGGTAATCCAGCAGCGATCCGTCTTGCGCGACCGAGCCTTGAACGGCCAGCAGTTGTAGTTCGCTGCGTTGCTCGATACTGCGTTGTGAAGTGATATCAAACGTACGCAGTGATTCGACTTCGTTGTCGAATAACTCGATGCGGACTGGCATCGGCTCGTCAGGCGGATAGATATCCATGATGCCGCCGCGCATGGCGAACTCGCCAGGTAACTGCACGGAACTGGTCGCGTGATAGCCGGCCTGCACCAACCAGTTTCGCAGATCATCCACATCGATTCGCCGACCGGCGGCGATGATCCGCTTGTCGCCTTCCAGTGAATTCGGGCTCGGGACACTATGCAGCAATGCCTGCAGCGTCGTCACGATGATCGGAGGCGCTAGCTGCTGTGCTTCATTCGCGTCGCGACTGGCGATAGAGTAATTGTAGAGTCCGCTGAGCACGTGCAGTCGCTGAGCCGTTTCTTGATGTTGCAGCGATTCGAGTTCCGTTTCTTCACTGCCAGGGGGAAAGACATCGACGCGCTCGCCAAGCAATTCACCTAGCTCGGCCGCGACCGATTCGCTGTCGGCGATCTGAGCCAGGATGACGAGCAGCGGTCTCGGATCAGCTCGATAGCAACCAGCCGCAATCGGCGCGATGGCGGCTGACCAAACGGAGTCGAAGGTCACGCGTCGCTCGGTGGCCAATGAATCCATGGCTGACTTGAGCGCAGGCTGACCCGCCACTTCGGCGACGACATCGGCGAGTGTTAAGGCGGCTCGTTTTACAGAGCGATTAACAGCCAGTACGGCGCGACGCTCAACCATGGCGTTCGCCGTGCTCCTTCCAGTGCTAGCACCCGCTCGACAGTGAACTGCGTGCTCGACTTCGATTGACGAGCGGTTGTGTACTTCAGATTATAAGCTGTCATCTCACGGTATGCAGCCCTGGGGGACCTTGGCAGCGCGCGCGATATGAGAGGCGTGTTTCAGTGAGCCATTGGGCGTTAGCCGCGGGTTTCGGAGCAGACGACTCACCTGCTCGGTGACTGCCAAATGCCAAACAATTCGCAGCGAGCGAATACGCATTGGACGAAACACATGCTACAAACGACCAATACTTCGAGACCCGTGGCTAGCCCGGATATTGCACGCGTATGTTTTTCGCATTTCCTTGGCGTTGCTAGCACAATAGGTAGACCTGAGAAACTTTTGCTAGTACTACATACAGG
>JAYVHC010000827.1:0-1984 GCA_043771575.1 Planctomycetia bacterium | reverse complement strand
CCCAACCGCGGACCTCGATCTCACGACCGATGTGGGCTGGGTCTTGCGCGTGCTTGACCGTTAACCAATCCCCCAGGGGACCTACCGTAGTACTCGCTGATGAACTCATGAATGATCCTTTTCCGCCAAGTAACGTTCTGCATCCAGGGCCGCCATGCACCCCGTACCCGCCGACGTGATCGCTTGGCGATAATAATCGTCCGCAACGTCACCGGCAGCAAAAACCCCTTCCACGCTAGTCTTGGTGCGGAACGCTTCGGTCCACTGAAGGTACCCCGCTGCATTCATCTTGAGTTTGCCGTTGAGGAAGCTGGTGTTTGGCGTATGGCCGATCGCCACGAACATACCGCTAACCGCCAACTCGCGCGGTGAACCATCGAGACTACTTTTAAGTTTCAGGCCAGTCACTTTTTGACCGTCGCCCAGCACTTCGTCGACGATGCTGTTCCAAACCAATTCGATTTTCGGATGATTTTGAGCCCGATCGCGCATGACTTGAGATGCTCGCAACTCGCCGCGGCGGTGAATGAGATAAATCTTATCGGCACCATCCAAGTTCGCTAGATAGCTAGCTTCTTCAACTGCGGTGTCGCCACCGCCAATCACGGCCAACGGTTTACGACGATAGATCGGCAGAGCGCCATCGCAGACGGCGCACGCACTGACCCCTTTGTTTTTGTACTTTTCCTCCGATTCCAGGCCGAGGTAATTGGCTCGAGCGCCCGTCGCCACGATGACCGTATGCACTAGGACGGGCTCGCCCTGCGCTGGAATCACTTTGTAGGGCTTGGTTGAGAAATCGACGTCGACAATATCGTCGCCGACAACACGGGTGCCAAAGTTGAGTGCTTGCTGCTTCATCAACTCCATCAGCTCCACGCCTTGTACCGCATAGAACGGCTGGCCATCTTTTTCGTGGCCTTTGGGAATCGGCGGAAGGTTGTAGTGTCGTTCCGGATCGACAGCACTTTCGATAAACGCGCGGATGTTTCCGGCCGGAAAGCCCGCGTAGTTTTCAACTTCGGTTGTAAAGGCCAGTTGGCCAAGCGGAATCATTTCCGGCTTGGCAGTTCCCTCGAACAAAAGTGGTTTCAAATTCGCGCGTGCCGCATAAATCGCCGCCGACCAGCCGGCTGGACCACTTCCGATAATTACTGTGCGCTCAACGTCAGCCATTGAAACCCTAACTTTCAAAGGAGTCCCTGTTCAGTCCACTAGGCCCAGGATTATAGGCGTAGGGAACTCCTTTTCACAGTTGTGGTGGTAGCTCGAATGGCATCAGAAAGAGTCAATTTCCCTTGCTTTACGAATCTTAGGGATTTTGCTGCGTCTGGTTGGGACTCTTTTCCTCGATGGTGGGTGTCTGTGCAGGACAACTGCTATACTTTAGTGGCTCGCCCGTTACTTGAGAGCAAGTAATGTAGTTGGCCATGCAGTTCTGACCGCCGTTTTCGCAACATCTCAGAAATTCCTGCAAGCAATGATAAACCGCCTGGCCTTCTCGCGCGTGTCCCGCAAGCGAGAACGGATTACGCTGATTGTTTCCACTCAACGCAGTTTGCGGATTGGCTTGAAGGGATACGCTACCGCTCTGACAATTACAATTGTTTTGAACAGTGCCGGGTGTAACTGATTGGGCAAACGTGGGTTGATAAGTAACTGTTGGCTGAGGAGCATCCGACCAGCATTGTGCACGCGTGTTAGTTACACTCTGCACCACTGCATAGCCCTGCACGACGGGATACCTAACGCAAGGTCTCGCGAGTGAGTAATTCGAACCACAGTGTGCTTGGGTCGCCACGACAGTGTAGGTTGGCTGCGGGACGTTGGGGCAACATGACTTTACGGGCGCAATTGCGCAACATCTTCGCTGATTAGTTGGACACTGATTAGTTGGACACTGTGCGATGGTAACGCCAGCCATCATTGCGGACATGAAAAACGCTATTGCAGTTGAAGCTCGCATCAAATACTCCTTTTTTGG
>JAYVHC010000826.1:0-7803 GCA_043771575.1 Planctomycetia bacterium | reverse complement strand
GACTTGCGAATATCCAATCCACGATCGCGGCACGATTCACGAGGCTCGCTAGCACAATTTGTTGAGCCCCTTCGGCGGCTGCGACGGCACGCGTTCCGTTGGTCGTCGAAAATACTAAATTCCGCTCGGCTATCACTGCTGGCGAGTACTCCAGCGGACTGTTCCCCAATTGAAAACCTTCAATGCGATGGCAATGCCGTTCACCGCATAGTAGCGTGCCACTTCCCATATCCCCGGCTAAGCGGCGTGCCTCTTCAACTTCTTCGGCGACACGAACCGAAGCAGCGCCCGCTTGCAGTGCAGAGCAAGCCGTCGATGTGAATCGCAGCGTGTCGATAACGACTGCCAAAGTCGGCTTGCCCGAGTTTGCCCGCGACCAATCGGCGGGCAATAACTGGGGAAGCTGAGCAACGAAGAACTGAGTTTTGGATTGCATAGGAATTGACAAGGTAAGGTAGATAAACAGGTTTTGGCGTTTGGTTCTCGTGCTTCGTCCCGATTAAGACTTTGGGTTGGGGAAAGCGAAGCTCCGGCTGAGGTAAAAGGCTCGGTAGGAACCTCGCCCTCCCGTAGCGCGAACCCCAAAATCTAATTGTGACGAAGCTTAGTCGGTTGAAGAGGCTGGTTTTGAACATAAGTGCATGCAATCGGGTAGGGGACGTAGCCAAAGGAGCCCACGCGAAACCAGCTATATGCGAGTAGGGAAAAGCCACAAGGGCGTGCGAAACGGCGGAGTTTCATTACAATGGTCGTCCGAGTGCTCAGCCTCGCGCCGTGTCACTCGTTTGAACCGTTCAGTAACCACTGAGTTTCGCATGTCTTTGGCCCACTACGACTTAGAGAGTGCTTTGCCTCGCTTTGGCCTACAGTCGTTTCGACCTGGCCAGCGAGAAGTGATTTCGTCGATCGTCGACGGTGATGATTGCTTGTGTGTGATGCCGACCGGCGGTGGTAAGAGCCTTTGCTACCAACTGCCAAGTGTTTTTCGGCCAGGCTTAACGATTGTCGTCTCGCCCCTGATCGCGCTGATGAAAGACCAAGTCGATAGCCTTGGCCAACGAGGTATTCCAGCAGCACTGATCAACAGTACGCTGTCGTCGGGCGAACAGAACGAACGATTGCAAGATGTGGCTGCGGGCAAGTATCAATTGGTTTATGTCGCGCCCGAACGCTTGCGCAATCCGCGATTTTTAGATGCGATTCGCGCGACGCCTATTCAGTTGTTGGCGATCGACGAAGCACACTGCATCAGCCAGTGGGGCCATGATTTTCGGCCCGACTATGCCAAGCTTGGCAAGTTCCGCGAGTGGTTGGGCGGCGTGCAAACGGTTGCCTTAACAGCGACGGCAACGCCGCGAGTGCGCGAAGACATCGTCAAAGTTCTTGGTCTGAAGCGGCCCAAGCAATTCATGAGCGGCTTTGCGCGGCCAAATCTGCACTTCGGCGTCGTACAGCGCGCGACGGATCGCGAGAAGGATGACGAGCTTGGCGGTTTCCTGCGCACGCAAACGGGTTCAGGAATCATCTATGCCGCCACTCGCAAACGCTGCGAAGCCATCGTTGAATGGGTGTCGCAAAAACTGAAGATTCAAATCGGCGCCTACCACGCGGGCTTGCTTCCTGATCAGCGACGCGCGATTCAAGAGCGGTTTATGAAGAACCAATTGCGAGTCATCGTAGCCACCAACGCGTTTGGAATGGGGATCGACAAACCTGACTTGCGATTCGTAGTGCATTACAATATTCCAGGTTCGCTCGAAGCCTATTATCAAGAAGCGGGTCGAGCCGGCCGTGACGGGGCCGATTCGCAGTGTGTGCTGCTCTATTCGTATCAAGACCGGTACATTCAAGAGTTCTTCATTGAGAACAACTATCCCTCGCGCGAAGTGATTCAACAGACGTATGAGTTTCTGCTTAAACGTGAAGAAGATCCGATCGAGTTGACCATGGAGGAGATTCGCGATGCCCTCGGACTGCAAATTTCTCCGGAAGCGATCGGCAGTGCCTTGCAAGTTTTATCTCGCACCGAAGTGATCGATCGGCTCGAGTCAGGTGCAGGTTTAGCCTGCCTGACCATCGATAGTAACTTGCCAACGCTGGTCGAACTGCTGCCCAGAGAAGCCAAGGTGCGTCGCAAGGTTTTACGAGTGGTTGAACGGATCATCGGAGAGCGACGCGGCGAATCGGTTTACATGCACCCGCGCACGCTGTTGCAAGCTTGCGAAATGGAACGCGAAGCGCTCAACCGAACACTCCGCGAACTCTGCAAGCTCGACGAGTTCGACTATGTACCGCCGTTCAGGGGTCGCGCCGTGCATTTTCGGCGCAGGGATGTACCGTTCGCGGAGCTGGGCATCGATTTCGAGAACTTACGTCGACGCAAAGAGGCTGAGTACGACCGCTTGAATCAAGTAGTACACTACGCGCAGTCGCCCCTGTGCCGACAGACTACGATCCTCAATTACTTTGGCGACACATCCGCTGAAAATTGTGGCCAGTGCGATCGTTGCTGCGGCCAGCCCGGTTGGCCGAAGTTCGTCGTTAAGATTCATCCGCCGGTTCGTGAACAACGAGAAACAAGCGAGATTGCATTCTCTAGCTCGCCCGAGGTTGCGACACCGGCGACGGAGAAAGCGATAGTACCTACTACGGCAGTTGCGAAAGTTCAACAAATTGCCTTTTTGATGCAGATAATAGACGCGGTGGAACGCATTCACGGTCGACTAGGTAAGATTCTCATCGCTCAGTACCTCAGTGGATCACAAAACGCCAAGATCCAGAAACTGCGGCTGCATCGGCTGAGCGGTTTCGGAATGCTCGAAGGCTCGAAACAAGCCGATGTCATTGAATTGCTCGAGTTGCTTTTGGCGACGGGTTTGCTGCTTCAGCAGGAAGTCAACCGCAATCGACCTACGGTCGCGGTCGCGCCGCAGTTGGCGGATTCCAAGCAACGTCTAGCATTAGTTTCGGCGGTCCAAATCCCGCAGCCACTTTTGGCCAAGTTCCTCGCGAAGATTCTGAAATGCGGCGTACCGAGCGCACCGCCTGCACCTACTTTACCACCCTCGCCAAAACCTTCCGCAGATGCCTCGAAGGCTGCTCCAACGCAACCAGGGCCAGACCCGTCATTTACCATTGAATTGAATGAGACCTTTTCCCCTCCAAACCCACATTCGCTCCCCACGGAAAAGGTTGAATCCGGGGCGGCCACAACGGTTGAGAAGCACGATTCGCCTGCTGGCATCGTCGAGGACTGGACTTGGTCCGTAAAGTTGCTCACGTCAGGTTTCGATTGGAACCATGTGATGGCGATACGCCGCATGACCGATATCGAGCTGGCCGGTAGCCTCGTTACGGCGCTGCAGCAAGGCGAGCGGATCGATCGAGGCTGGCTAGCGCCAGTGAATTCGAGCGGAGACCGAACGGTTGGTCAACAACGCGTGCATCGCGAACTACAACGTCGATCTGCCGCTGGGGTGCGGTGATTGGGTCGCGACAGCGTTGGGCAAGGCCCAACGCTGTGAAGCATTTTTAGGCATTACCAGCAGGCGCAAGGTCACACTCGGCAAGCTCGTCACGGGTGACCCACGGTGGGTCGCATTTGCCGGATGCGACCATGAAGTACCTTTAGTCAAAAAATCGCACGAATTCGCTTACGAAATTGCTTCACAGCGTTGGGCAAGGCCACACCTAGCCCAGCCCAATCGGTCCAACGGGCTCGGCACAAATAAACAATACAAATCCTAGGGCCAACGGCCCGCCGCGGGCGGCAGAAATCCGCATAGCGCATGAGCAAAACTAACATATGGGGTTACTATTTAAGCAGCCTGCTAGTCACGAAAATTGTAAAGTCGGGTAAGATAAAATGTTCGCGGCTTGGATTTCCGGCCTCGCAATCTAATTGAGAGAAAGTTAAGGAATGGAAAAGCCCGAGCGGCCAACCACTGGCAAAGCAAATGACAAGCAACCTCGTCGCACTCAGGGATGGCTATTACTAGCAATAATCCTCATCGTCGTCCTCTTGGTAAATTCGCTTTTGTCGTCGATGACCAACGATGAGATCGATCACAGTTTCTTCCTTGCACAACTCAAGGAGAACAACATCGTATCGCTAGAAATCAACGGCACCGAGGCGGTTGGAGTCTTCAGAGTTCCACCCGATAAACCGCCCAAGCCGAATCAGAATGGCGAACCAATTTCAAGCAAAACGGCCAACGGGCAACCTGTCAAACTGAGCAAGAAGTTTCGTGTTGAGCTGAACCAGGACGGTTCCAAAGAACAAATTGCCGAGGCAGAGGCGGTTGGCAAATTGCAAGTTCGCTACCTCAGTGGCGCACCTGCGAAGAATCTTGGGCTGTTCTTGCTGATCGGTTTACCGATTGTCGTTTTGGTGATTGCCTGGTTTATGTTTCGGCGCACGCGCGACCAAATCATGGGCGGTGGCGGTTTCTTGTCGAGTTTTAGTCGCTCGACGGCCAAACGCTACGAACCGAACGAAGGGCAGACGACTTTCGCCGATGTGGCGGGACTGGACGGAGTAAAAGCCGATTTACAGGAGATCGTTGAATTCCTGAAAAGCCCTGACAAATTCCGCAAGCTGGGTGGCCGCATTCCCAAAGGCGTTTTGCTGAATGGACCTCCAGGCACCGGCAAGACCCTGCTGGCACGAGCGGTGGCAGGCGAAGCCGGCGTGCCGTTTTTCTCGGTAAACGGTAGCGAGTTCATTCAAATGTTCGTCGGTGTGGGTGCAAGTCGCGTGCGAGATTTATTTCAAACCGCCAAGGAGGCCGCCCCAGCAATCATCTTTGTCGACGAAATCGATGCAGTCGGTCGACAACGTGGCGCTGGGCTAGGTGGCGGTCATGACGAACGGGAACAAACACTCAATCAGATTCTCAGTGAGATGGATGGCTTCACTGGCGTCGATTCCGTGATCGTGATTGCAGCCACGAACCGGCCCGACGTGCTTGATCCTGCGCTGTTGCGCCCAGGTCGCTTTGATCGGCACATTACCGTGGGTCGCCCCACTTTTAAAGGTCGCTTAGAAATATTTAAAGTTCACACGCGTGACGTGCCACTCGATAACGATGTGGACTTGCGGCGGTTGGCGGCGGTAACGATTGGCTTGACTGGAGCAGATATTCGAAACGTTGTCAACGAAGCCGCGTTATGGGCCGCACGCAACGATAAGAATCGAGTCACGATGGTCGACTTCGATTACGCGCGCGACAAAGTTCTTATGGGTGCCAAACGCGAAGAAGTGCTCAAACTAGACGAGAAAGAGAAGACGGCTTATCACGAAGCGGGTCATACACTGGCTGCCTGGTTGCTCAAAGGTGCACAGCGCGTCCACAAAGTGACGATCGTGCCGCGCGGGCGTTCACTGGGCAGCACGCATATTGTCCCCTCGGAAGATCGTGTCAGCACCAGCGAAAGCGAATTGCGCGATACCTTGGTCGTTTTGCTGTCGGGTCGTGCGGCAGAGAAGATAGTCTACGACGAAATCACGGTCGGAGCTGAAAACGACCTGGAACGTGCCACCAGTACGGCGCGCCGCATGGTGACGCATTGGGGCATGAGCCCCAAGCTGGGGCCAGTCAGTTACAAGTCGTCCGAAGATGACCCGTTTCTCGGTCGTGAAATGCATCAATCGCGTCCCTTTAGCGAGCACACTCAAGAAACGATCGACGATGAAGTTTCGATTATCTTGAATGACGCCAGTGCCCGCGCGATAGAATTGCTGAATGACCATCGCGATAAACTGGAAATCATTAAAGAATCCCTGATTGAGCGCGAGGAATTGACCGAGAAAGAGATCGAAGAACTGATCGGCGTTTCGATTCATGGTCCATCATCCGAAGCGTTTGAAGTGCCTGCCGAGACTGTAGCGCCCACTTGAGCGGAATCGCGGTCGATGTATGCCAAAGAAGAAAAAATCCCACAGCAAGATTCGAACTGAATTTCGTAAAAATCATCAAGGCCGTACGCGAGACACCAATCTCACGCGCAAGTACGAACAAGGTCTACTGGGTGATACCGCCTCGCGAGAACGCGTAAGTGGCAAAGGCGAATTGACACGTCATCGCACCGTGATGGGGCAACACTCGGCCACCGGCAGCGATGGACTGGCCGTGGAGTTGCAATTCGATGACCCGACGATCGTTTCCGGGCGTGTGCTGAGAGTGCATGGCTTGAATTGTATCGTCCGCAGTGAAGACGGCACTCAGAGCAGTTGTGCCGTGCGGGGCCTACTCAAATCGCTCGCGACCGATCAACGTCACGTCGTGGCCGCTGGAGACCAAGTCTACTTTCGGCCGGAGGGAACCAGCCAAGGGATCATTCTAGCGGTCAAAGAGCGTCACGGCGTCCTGAGCCGCACGAGCAAAGGCCGACGACACATCATCGTGAGCAACGTCGACCTGTTGCTGATCATTGCCAGCGCAGCGGAACCCGATCTCAAACCTCACCTGATCGATCGCTTTTTAGTGACTGCCGAGCAAGCCAGTCTCGAACCCGTTATCGTTATCAATAAAGTCGACTTGATAGACCCTGTCGAGTTGCAGCCTGTGATCGGTGTCTATGCGCAAATGGGCTATCGCACCTTGATGGTTAGTGCCGCGCTGGGCTGGGGAGTCGAAACGCTGCGCGACTTGGTACGGGGTCGTCAGAGTGTGGTGACTGGCCAGAGCGGCGTGGGCAAGAGTTCGCTGCTGAATGCCATTCAAACGGGTCTAGCCTTGCGAGTGCAACGCGTCAGCCAAGAGAACATGAAAGGTAAGCACACCACCACCACTGCCGAGCTGATCCCACTGGCCGCTGGCGGTTATCTGGTCGACACGCCTGGCATTCGGCAGTTGGAGTTGTGGGACGTTTCGCCGCCCGAGGTGAGCGGTCTGTTCCGAGACATTCGACCTTACGTCAGTCACTGTCGATTTCCCAATTGCACCCATATTCACGAAGTCGACTGCGCCGTGCTTGAAGCGGTCGCCGACGGACGAATCGACCCGCGTCGCTACAACAGCTATGTGCATCTCATCGAAGACCCCGGCGCATCGTTTTAGAGTGCGACAGGCTAGCTTTGAATGCGGTAATTCTCAGAGAGTATGCAAGCGAGGAACACTTGAGTTGTTCAACGTCAGCATGACACGAACATGCATTTTGCAATACCCATTCCCCCCAACATGCGTACCATTCTATCAAATTAATAGTTTTGATATATCGATCTTCAAGTGCGCCATTTCGTTTACAATCGAATACGCAATCGATAGGTTGAGGAGCGAGCTTGTCATTGTCATGAGAACTTATCGCTGAATCTCTGGCTCTCGTTTATTCCTTTTCATCGCGAAGCGAATTCGAACGTAACTGCAATCTAGCCGTTTGCCGTTCGAATACCAATCATAAACTCGCCTTTCCGTTTCGAAACACTCGTTCAAGTCCACCTCCTCTCCTAAGGACTCGATGATGCGTTCGTTTGCGAATCTCTTGCCGCTGGTAATGCGGTTGGTGCAACGCTGAATGCATTCGTGTCAACGCGTTGAAAAACGATTCCAAGAACTGTCGCTCGCCGTCGATTTGGGGCAATCTTAATTGAACATTTGGAAGCTCGGCACCTGATGGCGGCGGTTCCCTTGGCAGCAACGGAACCTTTACTTACCGTCCCAATTCCAGCTTTGTCGGTGTCGATTCGTTCAGCTCCAAAGTGACTGATGGCACCTCCGATAGCAATGTTGCAACGGTCCGCGTCGCTGTGGGTACCAAATTGCTGGCGAGGCAAAACTTAGATAGCCTCAACGTGAACCAGCC
>JAYVHC010000825.1:0-4526 GCA_043771575.1 Planctomycetia bacterium | reverse complement strand
TCATGCGTCAATGCAAGCGGCTTTTCCACGAACACATGCTTACCCGCATTGATCGCGTCGCAGACCATCCGAGCATGCATGTTATGTGGCGTCGTAATAAAGACTGCATCAACGGCTTGATCGCTTAGTACCAACGCCTGATCAGTTACTGAATTTGCAAAACCGAACTTTTTGGCCGCATGCGCCGCGGTGACACCCGAGCCACTCACGATTGCTAGTCGTTTGATGCCGTTCTTCGGCATCAAAGGCAGAAGCATCCGCGTCGTAAAGCCACCCGCGCCGATGAACGCCACACCCACATCGCGCTTCAATCCCACGAAGTCAGCGTTTGCTGAGTCTCCTTCCACCTGCTTAGCAGCGAATCCAACTTTGACAGCCTCGCACGTAGCGGGAGATGAATCTGCGGTGCCGGCTCCATAATCCAGAAGTATCCCCATCGCGCCTGGCTCGCTGATCGCTTGGTACGCCAATAAGGCATCGTTGAACGCGAATCGATGCGTGATTAACGGCTCGACATTGATCATGCCATCAGCCATCAACTGCAAGATCGCTTCAAAGTTACGTTTCTCGCTCCAGCGCACGAAGCCAATCGGATAATCGAGCCCGCGTTTTTCGTAATTGGGATCGTACCGTCCCGGACCGTACGAACAGGAAACTTGAAAGGACAGTTCCTTCTCGTAAAAATCGGCTCGTTGAAGATGCAGCCCTACGACTCCTACCAATACGATTCGAGCTCGTTGTCGGCACATCGTGGCTGCTTGATGCAATAACTCATCGCTCTTGGTGGATGCCGTGATCAAGACTGCATCGACGCCCACACCGCAGGTCCATTGCTCTGCAACCGCAACCGGATCTTGCCCCGCTGACAAATCAACTGTTTTGGCTCCGAACTGCTGTGCTAGAGCGAGTTTGGTCTTATCGAAATCAATTCCCAGAACTTGGCAACCATTAGCACGAAGGATTTGAACTGCCAACAGGCCGATTAGGCCCAGTCCACTTACTACGATTCGTTCGCCGAGAGTCGGCGCGATGAGTCGAATGCCTTGCAATCCGATCGCCCCCACGACCGTGAATGCTGCCTGTTCATCCGAAACGTCCGCTGGGATCCTAGCCGTCAGGTTCTCGGGAACACAGACCTTTTCAGCGTGCGGACCATTGCTGATCACTCGATCACCAACACGATAGCTGCTTGATTCACCACACTCCAGAACTTGACCAACTTGGCAATACCCTAACGGAATCGGCGTATCCAGTTTTGACCTGACTGCCTCGAGCGTCGGCCAGAGCCCATCAGTTTTGAACTTTTGCAAAACCTGCTTGACCTTATCTGGCTGTGAGCGTGCCTTGGCAAGTAGACTTCCCTTGCCAAAGTCGATCAACATTTTCTCAGTGCCTAGCGACACGAGAGAACGGCAAGTGCTGATCAGAACGGCGCCCTTGCCTAGGCATGGCACCGGCACTTCTGCAAGCATCGTTTCGCCACTGCCGAGATTTTGGAGGATTTGCTTCATGCTATTTCTCAAGTTCTCCTAAATTCAGCGAGTCCACTCCAGCCTTCAGTTCGAAGTCGAATGCGATCAAAGCCTGCTAATGTTAACGTTTGCGAAAGTGCAGTGAATTTTGAGCTGTCATGGTACTCTAAGCCTATTGCTTTGGCTCGCCTGAGCATAGACGCAGGTATATCACCTAGCGCAAGATATTCGCCACCCTCAATATCCATCTTGAGGTAATCGACTTCGCTCCATCCAGCTCGTTCCAATAGGTCTCCCAGTATGAGAGCAGGAACTCTAATCGCCCGATCAGATGACGCGTCAACGATTCGTCTTGCATAACTATGTGAGTCCACCGCGGCGTCGAATAGAACCTCCCCCGTACGATTGGTCACCGCTGCTTGAACGCAGCGGACTCGTGAAGTGAGTCCATTTCGCTCAATCGTTTTGACTAACCTCGAGTAGGTGTCCGGAAACGGCTCCACAGCCACAATTTGCGCCCTGGGGAGTTGCCAAGCAGCAAACACACTAAATGCCCCAATGTTAGCACCCACATCCAGTAGCGTTTTGACTTTTTGGTCAATACGATACTCGTTCGCAAAAAACACTCGCCAAACGGTGGTCAGTTCACTCCAATCAAGTAGCTCAACCGAGTCACCCCATCGCGTTCGGAAGACGGTTGGAAACTCAACCCGCCGTCCAAAGACATAAGAACCTATCCACTTAAACCAATCGGGGGTTAATCGTACACACTGGAGCAGTTCGACCGATCTATGGGTATTGGAGAGTAGGGCCCGTGCCAGACTACGACGTGTGCTAATGACGCGAGTTTCACTCATTGATCCATGCTGCCATTAAGTTATGAGCAGAAATCTCTTGAAAGACGCTCTCAAGTTGTTTGCGCCAGATCTTTTCTACTCCAAAGGGGGTGAGGTGGTGGCTATCGCTATAGACCAATCTGCCATCGATCTGAAGTTGCGAAACGCCATCGCTATCAAATATCGCATCATCAAAATTGATAACCTGTAATAGCGGGGAAAGCTCCTTAAGTTGATCGAGGCAACAGCTCACTCGAGATTGCCGCATGTCATGTTCGTCGCGCGTTACTCCTCGGCTAGGATGTGCCAATAATCCAGCCGTGCGCATGGATAACAGTGCGCGACGCATCGGATTGAAATGCTGTTCCGGAACCTGCGTGAGGATATAAACTCTTGAGCCTTTGCCTATCAATCGTTTGCAAAGTTCAGTCAGGCGATTCTCAAATAGATCGAGTGCAGTTTCAGTTGAGCGAAGAGCCGCGTCTCTATTGTAAATCAGTGGTTCATCAACAAAGCCTCCCTGAGAAACGTCGTATGGGGTTGCGCCCTCAACGAAGCTAGCCCAACGTGCGACTAAGAACACATGCTTGATCGCATGCAGTTCCACCAGCTTCAGCACGCCTTCGTTCCATTCCCTCAAATCAGCATTCCAAGAAATGTCTACGTCCGGCAGCGGTGGGTTTCCACCAAGACTTGCACTAATGCCCATTACATCCGCATCGGCTCCAAGCTCGTCAAATACAGGCAAGGTAACACCAGCATGACTGTCCCCCCACACGATAAAACTTGGAGAATTGCTTTGGGTCGCACCGAGTTTTGGAAGGCGGTTATGCCGCAGACTGGCCATGTCGCCACCTAGCGTGCGCGTTGTGGGTTCACCCAGCAGCGATGGAGCGCGAAAACGGCAACCCTCGTCAGCGCGAAACGCAAATGAAAAAATTGCGAGTGCAATGGATGCGCACGCAAAGCCTCGCAGCAAAGAGAATCGCGTCGAAAAGCAAACTTGCTGGCGAACCGTGCGCTCAACGTAACGCAAAGACAGCACCGAGATCACGAAAGTCAGTATTAACAGGCAAAACGTCTTGGGCGCTGTGAGTGGGCCGTCATTTACGTAGCGTCCGAAAGCCAAAATTGGCCAGTGCCACAAATAGAGAGAATAGGAGGCCCTGCCGACAAACACCAACGGCCACCAGGCCAAGAGCTGCCCTATGCGGGTCAACCGTTCGGTGTTTGACAGTATCAACAAAACTGCCCCAATAACTGGCGGTATTGCTGCCATCCCTGGAAAAACCGTCTGTTCATTGTAGTAGCACATCGGAGCAACAACGGCTATCGCACCGGCCAACGACACGACTTCTGCCATGCTACCAGTACGCATGCGCCTTTTCGTGCCAGCTAAAAGGCTTCCAGCCAGTAATTCCCATGCTCGAGTGGGTAGAAGAAAGAATGTTGCACTGGGGAAGTGCGACATACCGTAGGCTGAGAGTAGACAAGATGCAATGGTTGCCACCATCAATATCTTGAACATGTACTTCTTACAGTTGCGGTGCAAAAACCACAGTACTAGTGGCAAGACCACATAGAATTGTTCCTCAACCGCCAAAGACCATGTATGCAGCAACGGTTTGAGTTCTGCCCCAGCAGCAAAGTAACCAGTATCTCTCCAAAAATAAACGTTGGAAAGCAGGCAAATTTGAGCCAGGGCCGAATCTCCTAAAGTAACAAGATCCGCTGGCAGCATCAACCAATAGCCAACCAACAGAACACATGCGAGCATAACAACCGACGCCGGTGCTATTCGGCGTATGCGCCGCACCCAAAATCCAGCAAGGGAAAATCGATCCAGGGATAAATCTTTGAGAATCAAGCCTGTAATCAAGTAGCCCGAAATTACGAAGAATACGTCAACTCCAATATACCCGCCGCTACCCATCCCTGCGTGAAACAAAATCACGCCTAGAACCGAAACAGCGCGTAATCCATCGATATCGGCGCGATACTTGTCGCTCACCGCTAGCTGCGCTCTAAAACAAAAAAGTGCATCGGACTTCTTAGGCGAGCAGCTAGCCCCGAAAACGTGCGCTCACGTAGCAGGTACTGATGTTCTACTACTCTTAATTGGGCGGATTGGCAGATTGCTCGAAATCGAGTAGCAGAAAAGTGATTCTTGGAGAGGATTAGGTACTGAATATAGCGTGTGAGTTTTTTCGGAAGCGGT
>JAYVHC010000824.1:0-5654 GCA_043771575.1 Planctomycetia bacterium | reverse complement strand
GCTACATCGCAACCGCAGCTTGGCGCTGAGTCACAACAACCACGACCGAACAGGCCAGCGTTTGCATTCGACGGAGCGAACACTAAACCAGCAACGGCCAACAGCGCGAGGAAACGTACTGACATTTTTGGAATCTCCAAATGTTTGAACTTAAACTTACTTTGGTATAGTTCTTACAGCGGCGTTGGTCGAACAAGCGATCCCGACAACCGTTGATTTAATTAAGGTCGGACTGATCGCTGACGTTATCGCTTTCGCTGAAAAACTTGTTACATCACCGTCAAGTTTCGATCGTTTTATTGCTAGCGGTCTACTTTATCCGCAGCAATTGCCCAAATAGCTTGCATTACCCGGTTGGAATGTTTTAGTTAATCGTTTCGATCGGTAAGTGCCGAAGGTAATGATTGCAACACTTGTACTGGCTAAAAGTAAAGGTCGCCGAGCGAATGGCCTGGACCCGATGCGGCGAATGGTTTAACAGTGAATTGCCTGTAATTTCAAGACTTCAAGCGAGCCCAATCTTCAAGCAAACCGCACACGTCAAATCAGTCACTAGGTAGGAGCCCCGACATGGTTGAGATCAATACACTCGTTTCGCACCGCTTGGGACGCATTGACGCGCTCGACAGAATGCACCAGATGGTCGATTCGCTTAGTCAACGGTTTCCGCAACAAGTGCATCAAGTGCGCAGCTCATGGCAAGATAATAAACTGAACATCCGCTTCGCTGCCTATGGCTACTTGGTCCAGTGGGAAGCCGTGGTGCTGGAAGAACAGGTCTCGCTTTTAGGTCAGATCCCCGACGCCGCCCGTGTCTTCAAAGGCAAGATTGAGCAAGCCATCGTCGCCCGACTTGAGTCCGTGCTTTGCGCCGCCGATTCCGAGAACACTCCAGCTGTCGCGCCGTACCGCAAGGCAGCATAGTCTAGACCAACCGTTCCGATAAAAAGTGTAGAACGGTTGTCCCCAACCGTTATGCCGAAGGGCGGCGGACCGAAGTCAACTCGCATTTTTCTAACGGCTGAAAACGCTCAAGTGAGCCAGCGAGCTTTCCGGAACGATTCCGGAACCATTGAGGACAATCGTTCTACAATCGTTTCTATCATCCCAGACCAAGGAGGCCAGCAGAATGCACCCCCACTGGGTCCTGTGCCTTGGAGGAGCCCAAGGTGCTTGCTAGGATAGCAACATTGATCGGCCCAGTAAGCGAAATTCTGCCCAGAAAGCTACCCAGAAAGCTGACCAGAGAGCCGATCTGTTCATCCCTCTGTTAACCGGTAACTATGTCCGTCCTGCTCCAAATTCGAAACGCCTCCAAACGATATGGCGACCAGACTCTGCTCGAGGACGCCGAGTGCTCGATCAACAGTGACACCAAAGTCGGCTTTGTGGGCCGTAATGGGGCGGGGAAATCCACCTTACTGCGATGCATTCTCGGCGAAGAGGAACTGGATTCGGGCAACATCGTTCGCAGTTCAAAGCTAAATATCGGTTATTTGCGACAGCACGATCCGTTTTTGCCGGGCGAAACCTCGCTCGATTTTCTGATTCGAGATAGTGGCCAACCGGACTGGAAATGCGGCGAAGTCGCAGGGCAATTCGAATTAAAAGGAAAATATCTGAATGGTCCCGTCGGCGAATTGTCCGGTGGTTGGCAGACGCGGGTGAAGTTGGCGGCCCTGCTTTTGCACGAACCCAACCTCCTGCTGCTAGACGAACCGACGAACTTCCTCGACTTGCGAACACAGATTCTGCTCGAGCATTTTCTGCGGAACTTTCGCGAAGCCTGCTTGATCGTTTCACACGATCGCGCGTTCTTGGGTGCAACCTGCGATGTAACGCTAGACTTGTCGTTTGGCAAGTTGACGATGTATCCGGGCAAGATCGACGACTTCTTGATCTACCAGCAGGAATTGGCGGAGCACAACTTGCGGGTGAACGCAGCCACCGAGGCCAAGCGTAAGCAATTGCAAGAATTCATCGATAAGAATCGCGCTCGCGCAAGCACCGCCACGCGCGCGAAATCTAAAAGCAAGATGCTTGAGAAATTGGAGTTTGTCGAAGTCCAGGGCGAACAGGCTCGCGCGGTCGTTCGCGCGCCGCAAGTCGAACCGCGCAAAGGCTCGGCCGTTCGTTGCAAAGGCCTTTCGATTGGTTACGGTGACCGTGCGGTGGCAGCCTGCATCGACTTAGAAATTGAACACGGCGCGCGGGCAGCCATCGTCGGCGATAATGGTCAAGGAAAAACGACTCTGCTACGCACCTTAGTGGGATCACTTCCCGTTATGCAGGGCGAAATGAAATGGGGCTTCGGTTGCGAAATCGGCACCTACGCTCAGCACGTTTACACCAGCTTGCCTGAACGCAAAACGGTGCTGGAATATCTTGAATACGAGGCCATTCCTGGCACGAAGACTCAAACGATTCTAGACGTCGCCGGCGCGATGTTATTTCGCGGCAGTGCCGTGAAGAAGAAAATTCCGGTGCTTAGCGGTGGTGAGCGCGCTCGGCTGTGCATGGCAGCATTGCTGCTAGGAAAATTCAACGTGTTGGTCTTGGACGAACCGGGTAACCACTTGGACGTCGAAACCGTGGAAGCACTCGCGGATGCCTTGATTGATTACAAAGGAACCGTCATCTTCACGTCGCACGATCGACACTTTATGAAACGCGTGGCTTCGAGCATCATTGAAGTCAAAGATGGCACGGTCGTGAACTATCGCGGCGATTACGATGCCTACCTTTACATGGTGAACAAAGAAATCGATACCGGCGAACGCGAACGTCAAGGTGCCAGTTCTGCCCCACAAAAATCAAAATCTCCCGCGGCGAGCTCCAAAGACCGCCCCGGCAGTCCGCCTTCAAAAACCCCATCTAAAGCGGCGAATCATCAAGACGACAAAGCCGCCCGTAAGGAACTGAGTCAATTAGAAAAGAGCATCGTGCGGCTCGACGCACAAAAGAAAACACTCAACGAGCAACTGATGCAATCCACGGAGGCGATCGAAGCTCTGAAGCTACACGAAGAGCTGACCAAAGTCAGCATGGAGCTCGAAGCCGCCGAATTCCGCTGGGCCGAGCTACAAGAACTGCTGGGCGATTAGTGGCCTTAGCTCCAACTGGGCTCATAGAAACTATGGTAGAACGATTGTCCTCAATCGTTCCAGTACGCTCGCCCGCTCTCTTGAACGATTTCAGCCGTTGGAAAAATGGGCTTAGACTTCGGTCCGTTGCCCTTCGGCAGAACGGTTGGGGACAACCGTTCTACACTTTCTGTCAGCCCTGCTTCCAGCTTGCGGTCCGGATTGCGTCGATACGCTACGATTGCCAAATTGAAATTGCGAGTGTGTAATCGTGGATCAAATTTCCTAAACTACCCAGTTACCCGTATCGCCGGCGGTCCTACGCAGGCGGCTTTCCAACGTGTATGCTATGGCGGTGGTTGGAAACAGTGGATTCAGCGAGGAAGAAAATGAGCGACGCAAAAGTGCGCGGGTTTGTGCATGTTATCGAAGAAACGAAAACCTTCGGACAAAAGGGCTTTCGCAAACGACTGATCGTTCTCGAGCAGGACAATGGTCGCTTTGCTAACTATATTCCGGTCGAATTTGTCCAGGACGCGTGTGATCAAGCCAACAATTTGAAGATTGGCGATGAAATAGAAGTCAACTATCGGCTCAGCGGTCGCAAGTGGCAAAAGGACCCGAGTGCCGAAGTGAAGTACTTTTTAAGCTGTGAAGCGACGTCGTATCGTTCGCTCAGCGGCAATGTTGCTGTCGGCTCGAGCGATCCCAATGAGTCGTTCGCTGAAGCTGCCTACGAAGACGATGATGACACACCGTTCTAAACCAAGCATCAAAGCCGCGCAATGCAACACACGATTCGAGAAGAGTTTCGCGGTATCGTAGCATTCATTGCGGCGCTGTGGACCGTCTGGTTTGTCGATTTAATATTGCCGATCCATTTGACGGATTGGGGTGTGCATCCGCGTACATTCGGCGGCTTAATCGGAATTCCGCTTATGCCATTCTTGCATGGCGGTTTTGGCCACGTCTTAGGTAACTCCATTCCATTGGCGATCCTCCTAGCCCTGCTGGCTGGATCGCGCTCGAGCAGTTGGCCGGTCGTCATCGAGCTCATCTTGCTTGGCGGCGGCCTGCTTTGGTGTTTTGGTCGATCAAGTGCAACGCACGTGGGAGCCAGTGGCTTGATCTACGGTTTGATCGCTTTCCTGATCGTTGCCGGTCTGCTCGAACAGCGACTCGTGCCGCTCGGTATTGCAATCCTGGTAGGATTTCTCTACGGCACGACGCTCCTTTTCGGGATACTACCTAGTTTCAATGATCAAGTTTCTTGGGATGGTCATTTGTTTGGGGCAATCGGCGGCGCTATCGTGGCCTACGCGAACACTCGTCGGTCTACTCCTCAAGCGGCTGTGATTAGAAAAGGGACTGAGCCGTGAACCAAATTTCGTTTTTTTCGTCGCGAGCCTTATTATGGCTGTAAAAATCACGTGTCCAGCATGCGCGCATGAGATGAACCTTAAGTCAGTCAAGGCGGGCCGATTCAAACCTAACTGTACTCACTGCAAAGAACCGTTTCTACTGGTAGTCAGCGACACCGAGCCTGCACAGCTCAAAGTGACCCGCATTGCTTCGACAGCCACTGTCCAGTCTAGCACTCAAGCAGAAGGGGCGTCTGCCTCCCAACGAAGCTGCAACCTATATCTTGCACGCAGCTCGAGGGCTCAAGTTCGCTCACGATCACGGAATGATCCATCGCGACATCAAACCCGCCAATTTAATGTTGACCAAAGATTGCCTTGTAAAAGTTGCAGACCTGGCGGTTGACGATTCCCGCGACGGCGGCGGCCATGATTACATTGCTCGGCCCGTCGCTGGGTGTGCCAGCGTTGGGGTTCAGCCAGGGTGCTGCGTGGTTAAGTTGTGCCCTTCGCAATGCCTCAGAGCGTGCCACCGGAGTCAAAAAGTCTAAATTGTATCGAGCGCTAGTTATACTCGGCGGAGAGCCAAATGGCAACGCGCATCGGAGTGTCATTTCCGATCGGTTGAATGGTGTTTAGTAGTCGCTTGATTGACGATTGCTGTTGGCTCGACAGCTCGGTTATCAAACTGCGGCGCAGGGGATGCTCGGCGGCGATGCCCATCAATTCTAATTGCGACCATGCAGCGTAGCGCTCAGTCGCCAAGTCGGCATCCAGCTGCGCGATGAGTCGATTGATTTGCATGGCGTCATTAGGCTGCGGCGGATTGTTCATCAGCTGGCGAGCGTCTTCTACGGTGCGCGCGATCTGCCAAGTTGGGTCTAACCGCGAAAAGCACGGTTGCAGGTAAGCCTCTACAAATTGGGGTTCGTCGAACGCCAGATGCCAAATCGAGCGCGATTGGAAATCCAACGCTTGACGTCCGTCACTGAAGTCAACGTGAACCGAAATTGGTCCCTCGGCAGGCTGGTGGTAGGTCAACTTGTGCTGGTCGCTTTCGCGTCCACTGGTCAGTGAAATGTCGACCTGCCGATCCGCCTTGAAACTTAACTGAACTTCCTCGTCGCCCCCTTGGTCACGAAACTGCAAACTCGGCTTGCCGCGCATTGTAGAGATAGAAAGGGACCGCGCGCGTTCGCGTCCGTTGGCG